>CAYUJE010000094.1:0-8900 GCA_964444865.1 uncultured Pirellulaceae bacterium
GGGCTGACAAGCCCGCTGCGGCGGAGCCTCAAACCAACATCTTCCACCTCACGGACGCCAATGCCCCCTCCCTAACGAGCGTGCTGCAGCAAGTTTTTTCCGGCGAAAACGTGCAGATCGCCGTGGACGATCGAACCAACTCCATCGTCGCCCGCGGGGATGAAAAGACCCTCCAGATCGTTTCCTCGATTCTGAAGGCCCTTGACCAGAAGGATCTGAAGAAAGGCAACTAACCAAGCAGGCGAACTCACCAACCAGCTAACGCTGGCCGCTCGCCCAGCGATTACTTCCTGCTTGACGCCAGCGCCGGCAGCGAAGTGACGAGGTAATAGGCCCGCGGCGTTGAAAGTTCCAGGAGGTCGTTCACCGAAAGCGGCCCGCGGCTGGCGCGGGATTGCATCAGGGCGAAGTCATCGAGGAAGTTCACCGGCTTCTTATACTTCACCCACTGCACGTCATCCTTAGTCAGGCTGGCGAGCTCCGTGGCCCGAGCCACCGCGTCTTCGATAAATCCGATTTTGTCCACTAAGCCGCTCTTGAGTGCCTGGTCGGCGGAAAATATCTCGCCGGTCGCCAGCTTGTCGAGGGCTGCGGAGTCGGCGGCAAACTTGGGCCGGCCTTCCTTGACGATCATCTTGAACCGGTCAAAGGTTTCGTCAACATAACTTTGGATGATCTTCCGATGTTCGGGGTTGATCGGTCGGGTCATCGCCAACATCTGCTTTCGCTCGTGGCTGCTGATGGAATCGTCCTTCACGTCGAATCGGGCGAGGAGACCGCTGATGTCGTAGTGCGGAATGATCACGCCGATGCTGCCGGTGGTGGTGGTCGGCTCGGCGTAGATCGAATCCTTCTGGTCCCCCACCGCCATGGAGACGTAGTATCCGCCACTGGCCGCCATCCCTCCCATGCTCACCACCACGGGAACCCCTTTCTCCTTCTTCAGCTTCTTCAGGTGATGGAACAGGTAGTCCGCCCCCGTCACCGCCCCGCCGGGGGAATCGACCCGAATGACAATGGCCTTCACGCTGTCGTCATTGGCGACTTCATCAATCTGCCGTTTGACGAAACCTTCATCCTCGGCGTCGGAAATCACGCCGTCGATGGTGATGATGGCAATCTTGTCGCTAGCCTCTTCGTTCCCGCCGATGACTTTCGTTTCCAGCGAATCCGGGTCCGGATAAGCCGCCACGGCAATCCCGATGAGGAGCAGCAGCACCAGTCCGCAGCCAAAGAACCCGAGCCAGCCGGTCATGGCGATGAGCATCCCCAGGCCGCTGGAACGCTGGATGACGATGGTCTGCTGGGTCTGGGGCGTGGGCGAAGTGATGGTCATGGCGAACTCCTGATTGGGGCTGGATTTTGCCATTCTAATCGGCTGCAGCGTACCCAGGTAGAGATTAACCGTCCGGCGTCCAACGCACCTGCCGACTTCTATTCGCCCCTCGGCCAGAAACTGCTACATTCTTGGCGTGTCTCTCCCCGCCCATTTCCGTGACATCATTTCCGGCAGCCGCCAGGGTTGGGTGGCTCCGTGCGCCCGCGCGGTGCTGGCAGCGCTCGAGCCGGCCTATGGCTGGGTGGTGCGGCGGAAGAATAGGCGGTTTGATAGCGACCATTCACCCGCGGTGCGAGTGGCCGCGCCGGTCATCAGCGTCGGGAATTTGACGGTAGGTGGCACGGGAAAAACGCCGCTGGTCTGCTGGCTGGCAAGGTGGCTGAAAAAGCAAGGACAACAGGTCACGCTCATCAGCCGCGGCTACGGGAGCAAGAGTGGGCCGAACGACGAAGCGCTGGAACTGGCCGCCCGGCTGCCGGGAGTGTCTCATTTGCAAAACCCGGACCGGGTGGCGGCAGCTCGGCAGGCATTGGATCAGAACCCGCGACAAGTGCTGCTCCTCGATGACGCTTTTCAACATCGGCGGATTGCCCGCGATCTGGATATTGTGCTGCTCGATGCTTTGGAGCCCTTCGGCTACGGCCATTTGTTGCCGCGGGGCCTGCTGCGCGAGCCGGTGGAGGGATTGTCTCGCGCCCAGGTGATTGGGCTCTCTCGTTCCGATGCCGTCAGCGAATCACGACGGGAAGAAATTCGCCAGCAGGTGCAAAAGCTCGCACCCGAAGCAATTTGGATGGAGCTCGCCCACCAGCCGAGCGGACTAGTGGATTGCGGCGGCAAGTCCGTAGATTTGGCATCCCTTCGTGGTCAAAAAGTCGCGGCTTTTTGCGGCATCGGCAATCCAGCCGGATTTCGGCATACGCTCTGTCAATGTGGCGTGGATGTGGTCGCGATGAAGGAATTTCCGGACCACTGCACTTATGGTCCCGCGGAATTACGTGAGTTGGAAGCTTGGGTCTCCCACTGCGGCAGCATCACCGCCGTGCTCTGCACTCGCAAAGACCTCGTCAAAATCCCGCGCAAGGAACTGGGTGGCGTGCCGCTGCGAGCGGTGGAAGTGGAACTGGAGATTACGCACGGGAAAGAAGGATTCGAGCAAAGAGTAATAGAGGCCGTCTTACACAAGCCTGAAGCGCAAGCGAAGGAAAAAGTAGGCCAGGAGTTTGGGAAGTAGTACTTCGACCCGTATGCGGCGCTGTCCTTCGCTTGCGCTTCAGGCTGGTATCGATCAGAACCACTCGGCTCGCGGAAAGCCGTCTTCTTCCTGTGGCCGATAGACGACGTCAATCAGGTTGATGACCTCCACGCCATCGACGGCCATGCGCACGAGTTCCTGGGCAAGCTGCTTGTGGTAGTAGGAATCCACACTGCCACGCAGAATGATTGCTTCGCCGTCCTGAAAGACATGCAGGGTCCGCAGCACATAGATGCGGCTCCGCAGGAGGACAGTTTTGGCCTGAATGACCACGTCGTCAACGAGCGTTTCGGGCATCTTTTTCGGGCCTCCATCCGTGTGCGGCTGCCCCGAATGGGAATTGCCGCGAACCTTCGATTGTGCGATTCTCCGCCCTTGCAGGGTGGGAATGCAACTTGTAATTCCGTTAAGGATTAAATCTATGCATCGCCCGCCGAAAGTCAACCTCCAAAATCAGAGTCTGACGGAATTTTCATGGAATTCTGTAAGTGTGCTAGCACCTCCTTCGCCAGGACTTCCGCAGAAGCGGTCCCAGCGGCCAAATGCAATTCGGGAGCAACCGGAGATTCGTAGGGATCGTCGATGCCGGTGAAGTTTTTAAGCTCGCCCGCCCGGGCCTTTTTATAAAGTCCCTTGGGATCGCGGGATTCACACACTTCCAGCGGGGCATCCACAAAGACCTCGATAAAGTCCCCTTTCGCACCTCGTTCCTCCACGAGCTTTCGAACGGCCAACCTGTCGGCTTTGTAAGGACTGACAAAGGCACTCAGCGTGATGAGCCCGGCCGAGGCAAAGAGTTCCGCGACAGCGCCGACGCGGCGGATGTTCTCCTGCCGGTCTTCCGCCCCAAAGCCGAGGCCGAAGCGCCGGGCGAAATCTTCGCCATATTCCGCCAGCATTGCCGGCGAAGGATTAAGCGAGTGCCGCACGTTATCGCCATCGAGCAGAAAGCTGTGAATGCCGCGAGCGAACAGCATTCGCTCCACCAGGTTGGCCACCGTACTCTTGCCACATCCCGAAAGCCCCGTAAACCAGACCACGCAGCCGCGATGGCCATTGAGTTGTTCGCGGTCCTGGCGAGTGACGCTGTGGGGATGCCAGGTGACTTGGGCGGATTGCATGAGGGGTCAGGGGTCAGGGGTCAGGGGTCAGGAGACCAATCCGCCAGCATTACCTAACAGATCGTCACAGATGAACGCAGATTGGAGGCAAAATCAAGATTTGCAATCTGCGTTCATTTGAGAAATCTGTGGACTCTGCACTTTCAACTTGCGGAATGACTCATCCTACAATGTCGACTGCATTCGTCCTAGAATCAAAGGCAGAGATTAAGATCTGGGCTGCGGAGTGTTGTGATGCCGCTTGGCGAAAAGAAAGTGAAGCTCGCGAGCGCGCCTGGCAGCGGCAGACTCTCCAAATTCTTGCTCTCTCCCCATTTCACGGGGATTCTTTTGCCCGCGGTGATTATGGCAGTCGGAGCCGTCTATCACTTCACAACCATTTGGCAGCATCAGCAGACGGAGAAGGAGCTGCGCGAAGAAATTCGGGTCCTGCGGCAAGAGAAGGAGACTTTCGAATTGCGTCTCAAATCGCTGGAAGAGGAAGTTGAGGAATTGCAGCGAAAGGCCGCATCCAAATCGGAGAAATCGGCCCAACTTTCTCCCGCGTCACCGGCACTCGACGAGATGCTGACGTTCTTTCCTTCCAAGTATCCGGCGGGAGATTGGCGGCCAAGGGATCTGGCCTTTGAAGATGTCTCGTTTGCGGCTGTCGATGGAGTGAAGCTGCACGGCTGGTATATGAAGCACGCGGCTCCGCGAGCGGCGGTGCTGTACCATCACGGAAATGCCGGCAATCTGAGCTATGACGCGGAGTTGCTTCAATTCCTGCATGATCAGCTGGCAGTGAGTGTGCTGGAGTTTGATTATCGCGGCTATGGAAAGAGTGAAGGAAGGCCGACGGTCGAAGGGGCGCTGCTGGATGCCCGCGCCGCCCGCGAGGTTTTGGCAAAGAAGGAGCAACTGCGCGGGGAGCAGATCGTGCTGATGGGGCGGTCGCTCGGTGGGGCCATCGCCGTGGACCTGGCCAAGGACGGCGCACGTGGCCTGATCTTGGAAAGCACCTTCACTTCGCTCCGCGACACGGCAGCCGTGCATTATCCGGCTCCGCTGGTCGCGCTGCTGGTGCCGTCGCGACTGGAATCCCTCTCCGCCATTGCCAAATACCCAGGTCCTTTGCTCATCAGCCACGGGGATGCGGACGAAACCATCCCGTTCACTCAGGGAGAAAAGCTGTTCGCCGCGGCGCTCGGTCCCAAGACCTTCGTCACCGTTCGCGGCGGCAGACACAACAGTCCGCAGACGACAGACTACTACGAGAAGCTGGATGCATTCTTCAAATCACTGCCGCCGGTTGGCAACGAATGAAATCGGATTTGTCCGCAGATTACGCAGATGAACACAGATAGGAAATCTTTTTCTGGCTTCAATCTGCGTCAATCCGCGAAATCTGTGGATCATTTAACAACGGGCGCGATTACCCGCGATGCATGCTCCTTGTTGAGAAAAACCGTGTTCTTCGCCACGACCGTATTCTTCTCCGTCAGTGGTTCCAGACCGAGCGGTTCGCCCGTGTTTGGGTTGGGTTCAAAGAACGGTGCGCCGGTGCTGGCGACGGTCACGCGAATGCGGTGCCCTTTGTTGAAGATCTGGCTGAGGGACCCGACGTCAAAGGCGACTTTGTAGACCTTTCCTGAATCCATGAAAACTTCTTTCTCAAAACCGTCGCGGTAGCGGGCGCGGCGGACGTAATCGACGATCAGGATGCTGCGGCCATCGGGATAGACGTCGGTGACCCGGACGATGAAGTCGGTGTCTTTGGCGGTCGAGGAAACGTAGAGTTCCGCCTGCACTTTTCCGCTCCACTCGACGGGCTCCTTCAAGACTTCTGTCGTAAACGTGCGAACTTGCTCCTGGGCCTCGAACTTCTGCGCATCGGCGGCACCGGGAAAGGCGATGCTGGGGATGGAATTGGGATGAAGGGGGTCAGCGAGGAAAGTGGTGCTGGCGTCGGCGGAATTGGGGAGCGTGGTGCTGAGTGATTTGTCGGCGTGCAGGTAGTACGGTGTGGCGGTGGACTTGATAGGCCAATCCTCCGCCGTCCGCCATTCGTTGCCCGGCGCGTTCGGTTCGCCGAGGGCCCCCATCACGTAATAGCGAACCGTCGGCTCCTTCTCGACGCCGTTATCGACTCCCTTCAAATAATGATCGAACCAGCGGATGGCGTGGGCGTCGAGCGGCCATTTGGCATTCTCGGGATAGGTCATTTCGCTGATCTTGTTCATTTCCTTCACTCGGCCGTGCAACCAGGGACCGAGGAGAAGCTGCTGCTTGCCGCGAGAATGCTCTCCGCCGCGGTGCTGCCGGCCAACGTAGCTGTCGATAGAACCGACGGACATGAAGTCGTACCAACTGCCGATGGTGAAGCAGGGGACGTTCATTTTGTCGAAGAAGCGAGTGCAGTCTTCTTCCGCCCAATAGCTGTCATAAGTGGGATGGGCGAACCAGTTGCGGAGCTGCGCCTGGTTGTGTTCCGGGACGCGGCAGACCTTGTCCATCGTTTTGAACCGCTCGGGCCGGGTTGTGCCGCCGATGCGGTAACCTTCGTGGTAGAGCGAGAGACCGGTATCAATCATGTATTGGGCCTTGAGATGTGGTGGCTGAGTAACCGCGAGAAAATTCTGAGCAAAGCCCGCCTGCGAGCTGCCGATGGTGCCGACCGAACCGGTGGACCATGTTTGCGTTCCCAGCCATTCCACCAGGTCATAGCCGTCCTTGAGTTCCCCCCAGCCGAGCGCCCGATAGCCGACCCAGGTTCCCTCCGAAAGTTGCGAGCCGCGGAAATTCGCCAGGCACGTGACGTAGCCGCCGCGGGCCAGCTTGGCGTACGACTGCCGCGTGCCGGGGTCGCGACCGCTGGCATAGCGCTGTTCCAGAATGACCGGCCAAGGGCCGTCGCCGGCAGGGAAATAGAGATAGGCGGAGAGCTTGACGCCGTCGCGCATCGGAATCATCACGTGTTTTTCCAAGACGCCGCCGAGATCAACGGGAGGCTCTTCGCTGAGCTTCGCCGGGGCGAGTTGAGTGAGCGCGACTGGCAGAATTGCGTCCGCGATGGCCCGATGGCCGAGCGGATTGGGATGGCACTCGTCGGTCATCCAGGGGCTGATGTTGTGGCCGGCTGCTTCGCAGCGGGTCCAAATACCAAAATTGTCCACCAGGGGCAAGCCGGTTTCCTTGGCGACTTCGCGGCAGGCGGCGACATACTTTTCCAGGAGTCCGTTAGGGTTTTCTCCGATCCCGTTCTTGGCACTCTTCCCCCACCGCGGCTCCGTCATCAAGAGTGGAATCGCGCCAGCATCCTTGATTTGCTTCACCAGCGACAACAAGTTGGCACGGTACTGCTCCACCGTCAGCCGTGATTCTGTCTTTCCTTTATCCACATAACTGTCGTTCGTCCCATACATGATCGTCACCAGCCGCGGCTTTTTCGCCAGCACATCTTTCTCCAGCCGAGCCAAAGCCCCATCCGTCCGCTCACCGCCGATGCCGACATTGGTGACTCGGGCATCAATGCCGCGGGCTTTCAGGTCGGCTTCTAAAAGAGCTGCGAACGTCTCTTCCGGTTTCACTCCGGTGCGAACTCCTTTGGTGATGGAATCGCCGAGAGTGATAATATCGAGAGGCTCGGCAGCGGAGCAGAAAAAAGAGTGGGTGAGGACGCCAACAAGAACAACGAGAGAAAAGCTTGAGAATCGCCTGCGCATCGGACGGGCTCCGGCAAAGTGTTGAGTTTGAGCTTTGGGATATGCTAACATCGGGGAACGAAGGAGACACCCATGCCACGCCATTCCTTACTCTCAATTGCATTCGTCGCAAGTCTGATCGTTATCTCAAGCATCACGTACGCCGACGGCCTCGTGCGCAAGCCGCGAAATTATCAAGGCTCCCTGGAAGAGCGCGGCCAAGAGGCGATCATCGTTTTTCAGGAGGGGAAGGACGAGAAGAAGGCCACGGAGGATCTGATTCTCAAAATTCGAGTGGAGGGGGAGGCGAAGAGTTTTGCCTGGATAGTTCCCTTCCCGAATGAACCGAAGATTGGGAAGGAAGATCCAAAGTTGTTTCAGGAACTCTTCGCCTACGTGCAAGCCAAGCAAACACCAAAACTGGCAAAATCGGGAGCGAAGAGCGAAGCCCTGCCGGCTGCCGGGGGAGTCGAGGCGAAAGCTGTGGAGGTGATTTCGCGGCAAGTGGTGGGTGACTTTGACATTGCCGTCGTGCGCGAGAACAAGGCGGGGGGGCTGAATCCGTGGCTGGAGAAGGAAGGATTTCAAAAGCTGGAGAACGCCGACGATGTGCTGGATTTCTATCGGAAGAAGAACTACGTCTATGCCTGCATCAAGGTGAGCAGCGAGGCACTCGTCAAAGAGAAGCAGATTGAATCCCATCCGCTCCGATTTACCTTCTCCACAGGGGGGCGAGATGGCATTTACTTTCCGATGAAGCTCACGGGCCTGCAATCCAAACCGTTCGACGTGAACCTCTATGTGCTCTATCGCTTCTGGCTCAACGACAAGCTCAGCAAGTACGGCTATCGACATCGAGGTTTTGAACTGACCTACCGAGATTGGGATTCACCACAGTGCGAGCCCAACGGGGGAAAGCAATACTCGCTGCCGGAAGAGGATCCGTTTTTGAAGGGATACGGCCGGATTTTTCCCACCGTGACCAAGCTCTGCCAGAAGCTGCACCCTGGTGAGAAGTTCTATTTGACCAACATTCAGGCGTACGGCCTCAAACCCGATGACGTCCGAGTCTGGCCGGATGACTTGTGGCTCTTCCCGTATTACACCAACCGGGATTTCGTGCCCTATGATGCTCGCGCAGGAGGACCGGCTGTGGCGACAGAAGGGTTAGCGCGATAATGCGTGGCAGCGGTTGAACTCGCCTGAAACTCCAGAAACGGCTATAGTCGCTCTATTCCGTCATTCTTTTTCTTATCGGTAAAGGGAAGCGAGCCGTGACCAAAGAAGAAATCTTGGCCAAGTTGCAGTCGGGGGAATTGTCGGTGGAACAAGCCTCGCAGCAGCTTGCCGCGCTGGAAAAACCAGATCGCGGGCAGATGAAATGCAAAGTCAGCGACAAAGGGGGAGTTTCTGTCTATGGGCTGGGCCGCTTTCCGGTCACGCTCTACATGGAGCAGTGGGACCGGCTGCTGTCGTATGGCGATGAGATCAAATCGTTCATC
>CAYUJE010000094.1:9000-14581 GCA_964444865.1 uncultured Pirellulaceae bacterium
CCCAAAAGGGAGAGGCGGGATTCTTAGCGAGCCGAATCCAGCACCGACTGAAGTTGCGTCTTGGGGGGCATGCCGACCCACCGCTGTACGGGCTGGCCCCCTTTGAAGACGATCAGCGTGGGAATGCTGGTCACGCCATATTCTTCCGCGGAACCCGCGTTCTCGTCGATATTCACTTTGCCGACTTTAGCGGCACCCACGTTTTCGGCTGCCAACGCTTCAATCATGGGGGAGATTTGGCGGCAGGGGCCGCACCAAGGGGCCCAGAAATCCACGAGCACCGGCCCGGCGGCTTCCAACACTTCGCTCTTGAAATTCGCATCGGTAAATTCAACGACATTCGCACCGGCCATGATTCGGATCTCCGCAGTCAGATTTTGTGATGGGGAACTTGCTCCACTACCAACATTCTACGGCAGTGAACTTGGACGACTTTGCTCAGGCCGATTCTAAGGCCCACCCCGCGAAGGTGTCAATAAACACCCAAGGCATAGCCGTTGACGCAAACCTTTGCCCTGATTGATTCTGAGACGTCCTGGCTCGTCGGGAACGAACTTCGGTGGGGGACAACAGCCTCCTGGTGGACACTTTCGCAAGACGCTAGAACCCGCTGACGGTAACTTCCCGAATATCCCACTCGGCAGTGCCGGCTGTTCACGGCCGCGGCAGGATACTCAGCCGCAATTCGGTGGCACTTTCCGGCAGAATCTTCGCCGCTTCATCGTACCACCGTTCGGCTTGTTCCCGGCGAACTTCGGTGTCACCGCTGGCGGTGACATGAAAGACGATCCATTTCTCCTGGGGAGCATCTGGGTCATGCATGCTCTCAATCATCACCGAGGGGCCGAACAACTTTTTCGAAAGTGCGGCCAGTTGGAACAACGCCTGCGGCAGGCTGCTCGCATGGGCAGGTGCAGACTCGGCAGCGATGGAGCTGGCATCGCCTGGCTGTTCTTCGGCGGTGATCATTGGGATCGTCCCCGGACTGTCACAAGATGCGAACGACATTGTCCATTCTACGCCACGGGGTTTCCCTATGCCAACCTGCGCGGGAGAAATGCATTCTTCAAGGTCGGATCTCCGTCTGCCCGGTGTCTTTTCGGCTGAGTAGCGAACTGCACTCTCATTGCGGCCCTCATAATCCCTTTTTGACATCCCACACACGTAACCTAGACTTCCCCAGCATTGAAATGCGTTCCGGCGGAGCCTGCGCAAATTGCGGCTGGGACGGGCTTTACGGCAGGAACGATGCCGCGAAAGCGATTTTTGGGCCAGATTGGCCCGCGCCCAGCGAATAGGCATTTAAGAAACGCACAAATCGGTTATCACGAACTGGAGTTCACCATGTCTTTTTCTCCCCTGATTGCTCAATTCGGAAACGGCAGTTCTAACTGGCTCGTTTATCTCGCCATCGCCGGCATTTTGATCGCCTTGTCAGGGGTCACGATGCTGATGATCCTGATTCGCTTTTACAAGCGTTGCCCCAGCAACCGCGTGCTGGTCATCTTCGGCCGCACGGGTAAAGGCCAATCCAGCCGCACCATTCACGGCGGGGCGGCGTTCGTCATTCCTCTGATTCAGGACTATGCCTATCTCAGCCTGGAACCAATCCAGATTGAAGTGCCGCTCCGCGGAGCTTTGTCTTCCGAGAACATTCGCGTCAACGTCCCCAGCGTCTTCACCGTCGCCATCGACACTAAGCCGGAGGTGATGCAGAACGCCGCCATCCGCTTGCTCGGCCTCTCAACGGCCGAGGTTCGCAAGCAAGCGGAAGAAATGATTTTCGGTCAACTCAGGCAAGTGATTGCCTCGATGGGAATCGAAGAGATCAACCGGGACCGCGACACGTTCCTCAAGCATGTGCAGCATTCGCTGGAGCCGGAGCTTTCCAAGATTGGCCTCACGCTGATCAACGTCAACATCACCGACATCACCGACGAATCCGGCTATATCGACGCCATCGGCCAGAAAGCCGCTTCGCTCGCCATCCAGCAGGCCCGCGGTGACGTGGCGGACAACGAGAAGATGGGTGAAACCCGCGTTGCCGGCGCGGAGCGCGACAAATCGATTCAGGTCGCCAGTGCCCGCAAAGAACAATCCATCGGCACTCGCGAAGCGGAACGGGAGCAAGCGGTGCGGATTGCCTTGCTCGAAAAGGAGCAAGTCGTCGGCGAGAAGTCCGCCCAGTTCGAACGCGAAGCGCAGGTCAAGAACTCCGAACAGCAAATGCGTATCCAAGTCGCCGAAGCGGATGCCTCCGCCATCGACGGCGAAAACCAGGCGGCTGCCCGCGTGGCCGCTTCTGCCGCGGAACTGGCCATCAAGAAGGCCGAGGCCTATGAACGGGGCGAAGGCCGCCGCAAGCAGGCCGAAGCCAGCGTTATGGAAATTCAGAACCGCGCGATGGCCAAGGCAGCGATCGCCGAAGCCGAGCGCGTGGAAGCCGAACAGCGAGCCAAGCTCGAAGCGCCCGCCAAGGCTCAAAAGGCCCGCATCCTGGTCGATGCCGAGGCCGCTGCGGAGAAGCGGATCATCGAGGCCAAAGCCGACGCCGATGCGATCTTCCTCAAGCTCGATGCCGAAGCCCGCGGTCAGTACGAGATTCTGGCGAAGAAAGGCGAAGGCCTCAAGCAAATCGTCGAATCCTGCGGCGGTGCCAACCAGGCGTTCCAGATGCTCATGCTCGAACACCTCGACAACCTGGCCGATGCCTCGGCCAAGGCGATCTCGAACATCAAGTTCGACAAGATCGTGGTTTGGGAGGGTGGCGGCCAGAACGGCAAAAGCAGCACGGCGGACTTCCTCGGAGGCTTGGCCAAAAGCATGCCCCCCATGCTGCAAGTGATGCGGGACATCGGCGGCATCGACCTCCCCACCTCGCTCGTCCGGCTCGCCGGCGACGAATCGAGTTCGGTCGCAGCCGCCACGCCACCGACCAATGGCGATGAGCCAGCCAAACCAGTGAAGGGGTAATGTTGGTCGCAAGCCCCCGCTGTCCGAAGGACAGCTTCAGATATTCACCGCCGCGCTGCTGCTTTCGGCACCTGCGGTGCCGCTTCCTTGGACATCTTGAGAAAGAGCTGCTCTAGGACGAAGCGGGCGCGGTCGGCGCTGGAGTGGGAGCCTTTCAGGGCAAGGTCGATTTCCATCAGCCAGCGGTAGATTTTGCCGGCCCGCACACGGCCCAGTTGCTTGAGGGCCTCCTCCGCTTTTGCCAAGGTTCCCAGGGGCCAGTCTTTGACTCCGACGCGGGTGAGTGCATCCTTGATGCCGATTCGCTCGCCGCGGCGCTCGGCCTGTTCGAACGCCCTGGTCGCGGCTGCGTAGCGGCGGAGGGACCAGGAGATGGAGCCGAACAGGGCCAGCGGGTGTTCCCCCGATTGCAGCAAGTGGTCGAGCTGGGCGAGGGCTTCCGCCGCGTTGCCGCCAGCTGCGGAATCGATGAGGTCCCAGGTGCTCTTGGCCCTCCAGCCGCCAACGACTTCCTGGACCAGTTCGGCAGTCGCCTTCTTGCCGGCGGGGACGAATAGGGCCAGTTTGGCGAGGTCCATGTCGAGGACGCCGAAGCTTGGGCCCGAAAGGCCCACCAGCAGCTTGGCCGCGTCCCGCGAGACCTCCACTTTGTGCTCGCTGGCTCCCCACTTGCTCACCCATGCCGCGACAGCATTCTCGTCCACGTCTTTGTTTCGGCTGCGGGGAATAATGGGGGGCTTACATTCAATCTGCAGCCCGGCTTGGTCCACCGCTTTATACAGCCGGGTGTTGGCGGCCCAGTCGCTCACTTCCAGCACCAGCAGGCCGGAATGCTTCTTCTTCGCGATGTAATCCTCCAGCCGATCACGATGGGCGGAGACGAATGAATCGGCTCCTTCGAGCAGCACCATCCGCGGCCCGCCGCCGCCGAAGAGCGACTGTGTGGAAAGCTCGTCCGCCACGTCCCGCCAGTCGGGCATTCGCTCTTCGCAATCATGCACCGTGGGGGGCTCGTCGTTCTTCTCGCCGAGAGCCTGTTTGCGAACTTCTGCCAGCGCCCGCTTCTTCAAGAATTGCTCGTCGCCAAAGAGAACGCAAATCCCGGCAGGAGAATGTCCCTGGGGAGCGGCGAGATAGTCGAGGACGTGGACGGTGGGCATGATGGGAGTATCCTACGCCTCTTGTGAAAGATCATCCAGACAGGCAGGATAGGCTGGGCTAGAGAGAGCAAAGTACTGAGTACTCAGTACTGAGTACTTTGTTTCCCGAAGTCGAATTTTCCCAGAGCCACACCCCTTTCTCTCCAAACATGACCAACCCTGCTGCTGCTGCCGATCCCGTTGACTCCCAAACCCGTGGGTCGCTGCTGGTCATCTTTTTGACCGTATTTATCGATCTTCTCGGGTTTGGGATGGTGCTGCCGCTGTTGCCGATTTATGCGCGGGATTTTGGATTGGCGAAGCATGGCTGGCAGATAGGGGCGCTGATGGCCTCGTTTTCGCTCATGCAATTTCTGTTTGCTCCGCTTTGGGGGCGGCTGTCGGATCGCATTGGCCGACGGCCGGTGCTGATTGTTGGCCTTTTTGGCTCGGTCGTGTTCTATACCCTCTTTGGAATCGCTTCGCTGCAAAAGAGTCTGTTTCTCTTGTTCGTAGCCCGCATTGGTGCCGGCATTGCGGGCGCAACGATTTCTACCGCGCAGGCCTACATTGCCGATACAACGACCCCGCAGACGCGGGCTCGCGGCATGGCCCTCATTGGAGCTGCGTTTGGACTGGGCTTTACGTTTGGACCACTATTGGCCTGGGGAGCGCTCCTCTCCTCGGGGGACGGCGTCGGCCACAGTCCGTGGCCCGGATTTGTCGCCGCCATCCTTTCGAGCGGTGCTTTGCTTCTGGCCATTTTTCGTTTGCCCGAATCTCTTCGGCCGGGGCACTCCAAAGTGCAACTGGGGCTCTTCAATCCCCAGGCCCTGGGAGATGCTCTCTCGACCCCGACAATTGTTCCACTCCTGGTTACCTCATTCATCAGCGTGGTTTCCTTTGGCGGTTATGAAACCACGATCGCACTCTTGCTCGCGGATGAAAAAGAGGGCTTCGCCCTTACGATTAACCAGGTTCCTCTCTTTTTCGCCTACATCGGCGTCGTGCTGAGCTTCGTGCAGGGGGGAATCGTGCGCAGGATTTCAGGAAAGGTTTCCGAAAATACCATGGCCTGCATCGGTGCCGGACTGACGATCATAGGCTTCTTGCTTCTGGCCTGGTCTAGTTCGGGAAAGCAATTCTGGCTGGTGATGATCGCCTCGGGCATCGAGGTCGCCGGCTTTGCCTTCATGACTCCCTCGCTGCAATCCCTGATCAGTCGGCGGAGCGACCCGACAAAGCAGGGTGGCATTTTAGGAGTCAGCCAGGGGGTGAGTGCGCTGGCGAGAATCATCGGGCCGCTCGTCGCCGTGCCGCTCTTTACGAATGTCTCCCACACCAGCCCTTACTATGCCTCGATGGGACTGATGCTCCTGGGTCTGGCGGCGCTGCTGATTGGGGCGCGGGGAGGAAGAGATTATGGTGCGACTGCGGAAGGAATGACTAAGCACTAATGTCTAATGACT
>CAYUJE010000094.1:14681-20884 GCA_964444865.1 uncultured Pirellulaceae bacterium
TTCATGATGTTGCTCCCCTCGATATGGGTTCGCCTGTCAGGTCTGGCGGATGATGGGAATAGAAGCAATCCTTATGCCAGCATGCACGGCTGGCACTGCGAATTGCCGCAAATCGCTATCGAGTATGGCTTTGCGTCCGCTAGCCACGAATGACAGCACGTTCGATCGCCACAATTTTAGCCACACTGTCGCTGTTTAGAGACAGTCTCCGTCTCAAAATAGAACGCTTGCTGGCAGGCAATTTGAAAGGCTTTTGTTGGCTGCTGTGCCAGAAACTTGAAAATATTTCTCGTTTCCCCCCAATACTCATCCCCAGCAGGCGAAAAACTCCCTATGTCCGGCGTATTGCGAACCTTGCCGGTTTCGCCGCCGAGCCAGGAGAGCCCGCCGAAGCGGGATTTTACCAGCCAAGTCATTTTTCGGAAGCGTTGTCCGGCAGAACCGCTCACCTCAGGAGGGCCGTATGGTTAAGAAAAGTTTAGTTGTGGGAGGGGTCATCGTGCTGTTGCTCGGCCTGTTCTTTGGTCGAGATGCCATCAGCTATTCCAAGACCGCCCTCACGGGCATTCGCCAATCCGTTAAGGACGCAGTGCCGGTCGAGTTCGAGCTCACCCGGGCTCGGGACATGATCAAGGGGCTCACCCCCGAAATCCGTCACAACATGCATGTGATTGCGACGGAAGAAGTTGAGGTCAATGGTCTGCGTGACCAACTGGCCGCCGGCGAAAAACACCTCGCCAAGAACAAGGCCGACATTGAACGACTGACGACCGACCTGAAAAATGGGGGGAGCCAGTTTGTTTATTGCGGCAAGTCCTACACCAGCAAGCAGGTCGAAACCGACCTGACGAACCGCTTCGAGCAGTTCAAGGTGAAGGAAGCCACCATCGGCAAGCTCCGTCAAATTCTGGCTGCCCGCGAGTCTGGCCTCACCGCCGGCCGCGAAAAGCTGAAGGCGATGGAAGCCGCCAAGGCTCAGCTTGAAATTGACGTTGCCAACCTGGAAGCCCGCCTGGAAATGGTGAAGGTTGCCCAGTCGTCCAGCAACTTCAACTTCGACGACAGCCGCCTTAGCCGCACCAAGGACCTGGTCAAGGACATCGGCACTCGGATTGACGTCGCTGAAAAGCTCGTCAACGCCGAGACGACGACCCCCGGCCAGATCAACCTGGAAGAGCCTGCCTCGACCAACATCACTGAGCAGGTCACCAACTACTTCAAAAATGTCGGCGAGCACGAGGCCGAGCAGAACGTAGTGAAGCTGGACTAACGAAAGTACTCATCACGCTCCGCGTGATGAATCCTCTCGCGGAGCGAGAGGAGTACTATAAAACTCCACATCGGCTCTCGCCGCCATGACGAGAGCCGAAATCCTCTGCCGCAGGTCTTCGCCCCGAAGACCTGCGGCTTTTTCGTACCTCTAGGTGCCGCGATGCGTCAGGGATTTGCCCAAATGCCGGGTGGAGAATAATCGCAGGATTGACGGTGGCGTCCATTTCACTACACCTGCGGATACCAAGAGTCGTACGTCGAGATCCCCGAGGATCTGGCGGCAGTGGTTGATTGCAGCGAGCGAGCGGCTTTGACCGCCATGCAGTTTAGCTCCACGCAACTGCTTTTTGGTTCAAGAAAGTCGCTTGCCGAGCGAACAATGTCCGTTAAACTCAGGCGAGTCGGCGTCTGGCGAGCTTTGTGGGAATTGTTGCCATACACAGGGAACACTTCATGTCCGTTCCATCCAAAGGGCCGAAGCTGTTTGATGTTCTCCCGTCGGCGATCCTCAAACGAGCACTGCACATCGCCCTGCCGGCCAATTCGGCTATCGATTGGCAGCCAGCGGGCGTTTTGCCCGTTTCCGAAGGGCGACTCGTCGTCATGGATGCGGCGTCGTACGCTCGGCCGAGGCATGTTGAGAGCGAGGGGCGGCTACTGCCTTGGCCGACAGCCGAGGCCGAAGTCTGGTTTCAGGTAATTCGAGAGGTATCGGGAAAAGTACTGCGCGTTGTGGCCGCATTGATTTCCGTTCCCAGCGCGGACCTGCCGGCGATCATCAAGGAAGTAACGAAGACCGACGTGGGCTCGATGCCGATTGATTCCGCCACGATGATGGTTGCCGATCCGCTGCGGATGAAGAGAAACTGGCAGGGGGGAGGGCCCAATTGCCGGGCCAATTTGGGTGGCAGCACCAACGACCCAGAGCGACTCAAGGCCCGGGAGCAAGCTGCCTGGGTACTTTCGCAGGCCGGTTTTCGAATCGTGCGGGAAGTCGACAACGGTTATGTTTCCCATCAGCTCGAAGGTTTGCTTTCGAACGCCGATTTGGATCGAGCTGAATCCCTGATTGCGGCAAGTGGACTCGATCTGCGTGTGAATGTGTGGGAGACAGAAACAGGGAGGATGCTCGGAGATCAGCTCGTGCGGGCACGCCTGGCGCGGGTCGACGAGGAAAACGGAATTCCCTACCTATTCGCCAGCGCGACAGGTTTTGGCGATGGCACCTACTACTGGGATGCTTTGCACCTCCGGGGAAACCTGGTTGGCTACTTGTGCGACTTCATGCCGCCAGAAGAACCAGATGACGACAGGTTCGAACCGAGCGCTGTCGCTCCCCTGCCAGAATTGCCTCCGCCTCCCGTTGCCAGGCCCCTCGTTATCGCCGGGCAAATTGCCTCCCTCCGCCGGAATGGACAGTTCCTGCTGGTGAAAGTACTGCAGGTCGCTTCAGGGGGGTACGTCGTCCAATTCGTCGACGGAACCTCTGCAGCAGTTTCTGCATCGGAAGTCCTTCCGAACCCTGGCCAGCCCGTATTTCAGATCGGACATCAGGTGCTAGCTCATTGGCGTAATGGTTTCATGTTTCCTGGCACGATTTCGGCCGTCTCTCCCCAGGGATACACCGTCGCCTGGCACGATGGCGACACTCCCTTGGTGGTTCCCCTGGGGACGCTGACATTCTTGGATTGGGCTCGGAATGCTCCGACACTCATTGCACTCGAAGAGGGAGGGGATGAAATTATCGAGGTCGCGGAATTTGACGAGTCTGATGAATGACTTCCAGGCATTTCATAACCATCCCTGGGAAGATTCAGGAAGTTCGGGCGATATTCGCCCAGTGGAAGCGAATACTAACTGAGATGCTATCGCACACCGAAGTGCTTTGCCCTATTGGAATTGCATGATCGACCTCGCCCCTGGCTGGATAATCCGTTGTCCCAAGTGCGGCAAGCAAAAGCCGCTGGGTGAAACCGGCGCGATTCGGCTCGGAGCGGCATCGATTGGAAAACGGACGCTCGCCTGGTGCAAGACCTGCGGCTGGTTCCGCTGGGCGATTATCGAGCGAGAACCTGAAGCAAAAGTATCTGTTCCTGACTTTGGTCCCATTCCTCCAGCCACGAAATAGAGATTGTTATGACTCATCTCGATGCTCGTGAAATCTTTGTCCCGATCTTCGCCATTGGCTGTGTTTTCGGCATCCCGATCATCGCCATCGTGATGTACTGGTGGTACGAGATTCGCAAAGTCACTTGCGAGGCAGCGCTCAAGCAGGCGATGGTCGAGCGGGGATATTCCGCCAACGAAATCGTTCACGTGCTTACGAGTGGCAGCGGGAAGTTGCAAAATCCCGCCTTCGATTTGCCGCCCGTGAAGCCTATAAAGTCGGCAGCGGTCAGCGCATAACGCAATTTCAAAGGATCGTTCGGGCAGGCTAAAAGCCTAACCCACACAGCATGTTTCAGCCCTGGCGTTTCAAACTGAAGGAAGCCGAAGCCGCCCTGGAACAGGGCCGGTTGGAGGATGCCGCGCGGCTTCTGAAGGAAGGAGACCTGCCGACTTACTTGCCGGCTCAGCAACTGCTGGCCCAAGTTGCGGTGAAGATGAGTGCACGGGCGGCCGTGCGAGCGCGAGGCGGTGAACTGGAGGGAGCCTGGCGCGATTTGGATTCCGCCCGCAATCTATCCGGCGAAACGACCGATTGGCTTGCCGCTCAAAAAGGGGTGACGGAAACTGCCCTGGAGGTCGTGGTCAATCATCTTCGTGGAAACGACTTTGAAGGGGCGATTGCTCAACTCGACAAGCTGGAAAAGCGCAAGCCCGTGGGGGGGGCCATCGCAGTGCTCCGGGAAGTGACGCGCCGGCTCGATTCCGCCCGCAAACTGAGCCTGCGGGGCAAATTCTCCGACGCCGAGGCCCAGTTCCTCGCCGCCACCGCCTTGCAGCCGCACCTGGCCTTTATCGCCGATCAAAAGCAGCTTTGCCGCGAACGGGGCGAGCGCTGCCGGCTCCTGTCCGAGCAGCTGCATCGCGCCTTGGCCATCAGCGACTGGTCCGCCGCCGCTGCTGCCGCGGATGCGATTTTGGAATTTGCCCCCGAAAATCCTGTCGCCCGCGATGCCCGCAAGCGAGCTTGGAAAGAAGTCGGGGCCAAAGTCCCCGACTCGCGCACCCCGGGAGGGCATCCCGTCGCGGAAACCCAGCACTGGCCAGGTGGTGGGACCGCGAAGAATTCGAAAGACGAAGGAGAAGCCGCCGATCGCCCACGTGCTCCGCGATTTCTGCTCTGGATCGACGGTGTGGGCGGCTATCTGGTTTGCCTGGGGGATGAGGTCATTGTCGGCCAGTCGCACCCCGGCAGCCGGGCGGATGTGGCGATTCAAGCGGATATTTCCCGCCGGCATGTGAAAATTCGCCGCGAAGGGGAAGGATACATCCTCGATCCGCTGCACGAAAAAGTGAAGGTTGATGGCAAACCCGTTTCGTCCCCAATGCTACTGTCCGATGGCGACGAACTCGAACTTGGCGAAGGGGTCCGCCTCCGCTTCCGCAAACCGCACGTCCTCTCCGCCTCCGCCCGGCTGGAAATGGTCAGCCGCCACCGCACCCAGCCGCATGTGGACGGCATCCTGCTGATGGCGGAATCCTGCGTCCTTGGCCCCAAGTGGCAAAACCACGTCGTCTGCCGCGAATGGAAAGGGGACGTAGTCCTGTTCCGGCAGGAAGAAAAGCTCTTTTGCCGGGCGATGGAGTCCGTCGAAATCGACGGCAAGCTCCACGACGGCCGCGGCCGTCTTGCCCCCAACTCGCACGTGCTGGGGAGCGATTTTTCGTTCACGCTCGAACCGGTGGTCTGACTTTCCTACGTAGCCACACGCGGCCTCGCGTGTTGGCTTCCTCATGTTTCCACACCGCCACCAGAAGCCAGCACGCGAGGCCGCGTGCGGCTACGTCAGTGCTGCATAGGATTACGCGCATGGTATCCTAGCGATCATGCGGAAACTCTCTCCCTCGGCGCTCGCTCGTGCGTTGTCGATTCTGGCAGCGATTTTGATCGTGAGGGTCGCGGTCGGAGTCCTCTTCGATTATCGCCATTACATTCCCCCTGATTTTCGGTCGGATTTTTTACGCGGACGGGAGGGGTATTTTTGGGGCGGTTATCATTGGGCCTTCTATACCCATCTGATCTCAGGACCCGCCTCGCTGATTGTCGGCATCCTTCTTGTCAGCGACAGATTCCGCAACAGGGTTCCCGCCTGGCACCGGCGACTGGGGCGCATGCAAGTCGCCAACGTCTTGCTACTGGTGGCCCCCAGCGGACTCTTCATGGCCTGGTATGCCCAAACGGGCAGCATCGCGGCAGCGGGATTGGGGACTTTGGCGATTGCTACCGCGGTGTGCGTTGCCTTGGGGTGGAGAGCAGCCGTAGCGAGGAGATTTTCCGTCCACCGCCACTGGATGCTGCGCACATTCGTGCTGCTTTGCTCGGCCGTCGTGATTCGAATGATTGGCGGCCTGGCAACGGTCCTTGATTTCGACGCTCCCTGGCTCTATCCGGCTTCCTGCTGGATCAGCTGGCTGCTGCCGCTGTTGGTATTCGAGAGTTGGCGTTTTCTCGAAGAAGGAACTTCTTCTCTTCCGCGAGTCGTTCCCAAAAGCTAACCTTAGTATTCGCCAGGCTCGTCCTTGCCGTCAATCGTAATGAGCGCGCGGATGGTCTCCGGCTTGATGTCGCCTCTCAAGTAGTGAACGGAGAAGTCCACGAAGGCCGCTTGAAATCCTCTTTGATGAGGGAGCGAGGCACCTTTGTCCGGTCTCGGGAAAGTGAGATCCACGGAATCGGTCGGGGACATCCAATGAACGGCTTGCTTTTCATCAACCTCGATGACCATCAGCGTCGAACTGTGGCTGTCGGTGATTTCGGAAAGCTT
>CAYUJE010000095.1:0-20813 GCA_964444865.1 uncultured Pirellulaceae bacterium
GATTTTGCAATCCGATCAACCAGTCAAAACCTTTCATTGCCGCATCAGCAGCCTTATCTCGTTCGTCGTCGCTGCATGATGGCGACTTCCTCCACGCATCCAGCGCCAGCAGCGCCCCCGGCGTATCATCCGCATCGGGCACCGCGCCTGATAAATCGCTCCAGCCCCAGCCGCCGGGGTCGGCGCCGGTGAAGGGGTGGCGCTTGAGGTGTTGGCAGGTGAGGAGCCAGTCGAGGCACCGGGGGCCGAGGAGGGCCGCGACGTCTTCGCCGCCGCTGGCGAGGGCGTTGATGGAAAGGGTGGTGACCCAGGTGGCCAGGTTGGTGTCGATGGGCCAACTCCCGTCGGGGCGGACGGAATTGACGAGGAACTTGATTCCCTCGCGGGTCACGGCGTGATCCTGGCGGCCGGTGGAGGCGAGGCTCATGACCACGAAGCTCGTCAACGGCACCGCTTCCAGATAGCCGCCGCTTTCCGGCTGCATCTGGCGGAGGACTTTCAGGCTGCGGCTGACAGAGAGGCTGCGCACCAGCCGCGCGACCGGGTTCCACGGCTTTTTGTGGAAGTAGCGGCACTGGCCGATGGCGACGAGGGCGGGGATGGCATAGCTGACCACCGGCATCCGCATGAAGCGATACCACGACTGCGGCACGCAGGCCAATTCAAACGGCAGCGGCGAAACTTCTTTCCACTCCACCAGCCCCGCCAGGGCGAGGTTCGTCATGATGGGGACAACGAATGTCTTATCGACCCCGTAACGGTCGCGAAGTCCCTTAAGGCGGCCTTTGGAGTCGATGTATTTTTCGGCCCGAGCAAGCAGCTCCTTGTGTTGCTCTGCGTGGCCCGCCAGATGAATCGCCGCCACGACCAGCATCGTCGTGGCGATGTTCGAGTAGCTCTTGTCGGTATCGCCAAAGCCGCCGTCGTCGTTTTGATGAGCGACGAGCCAGGCGATGCCGCCGGAAATGAGAGAATCAAAGCTGCTTGTCCCACGGTGCTTTTGAGCAATCGCCAGCGCACTCACTGCCGTGGCCGTCGAAAGCGCACTGGTGGAAAGCTCCCCCACCCAATGTCCATCCGGCGTCCGCTCCGCCAGCAGGTCGGCTTTGGCGGTTTCGTAAGCGGCTTGGAGACGGGAGTAGTCGATCATAGTTAGTAGCCAGCACACTCCGTGTGCTGGCATGTCCGCTCAGGGAGTGAGCGGACTACTTTCCGGCGGAGGCGCGGCTTCCAGTGGCTGGAAACCGAGATCGGCTTCGACCATTTCGGCAATGGTGCAAAGGCGGCCGACAGACCGGTTATAGAGGTTTCCCAGGCTGCTGAGCAGGAGGCCGGCACCGTTATAGATCGCTCCCAGATCCTCGGAGCCAGGCGCATAGGGGAGGATGTACTTAGCCACGGTGATTTGCCCGTCGGCATGATCGAAAGGATACACGAACCGCTCGCACTGGGAACGGATCGCCAGCAATTGCGCATGCAGGTTTTTCATCAGGTCCACGATCTCGCCAATCAACACCTGATTCTTTTCGTTGCCATTGATCCCTTCCAGGAGCAGCCCGAGCGAGGCATTCATATTGCGCACCGCCAGCAGCGTATCGGTGTTGTTCACAACCAGCGTGACCATCGGCAGCAGCGCCTGACATTCCCGTTGCAACTCGTAAGAGTCGGCGATTCGGCCGGCGACTCCGCGGTCGAAGAGCAGCGTCAGCGAGGCCATCAGCCGCTCGCCGACAGCGTCCTCGAAAGGTTCCATCTGGGACGTGAAGCGAGCTAATTCCTTGAAGGCCCGGTCGCGATGATTCTCCGCTTCGCCACGGGAGTTGAAGGAAACCTTGAATTGCCCGGCCTTGGGCCAGAGCCCGGCGGAAAAAACGGCCCGAGCCTGGCGTGCTTCCAGGGCTCGGGTATCCGCATCATCGTACGCCTTGAGGGCTGTGCGATAGGAATCAATCTTCGTAAGCATCAGGCACCGGGAGTCGGCCAGCGTCGATTGTACCCGCGCCGGCTGGGGTGGCTCCGCCAGCCAGGTGGAAGGGAGCCGCAACGGACGAAGGATATTGAAGGCACCCAGGAAGAACCGGTTCTGAGCCTCCAGCGAAACCTTCTCCTTATCTTGCCGGGCCAGCAGGGAATCGACGGGGTGGAGGGACGACGGCTTCACGTCGGGGCCGAGGACTTCGCAGTACATATCCCAGGAAACATTTTTCGCACAGGCGTCAAAATCCTGAAAAAGGACTGTGGCGGGTAGGTCGCTGTGAAAGACGCCGGGAGCCTGTTCCGCCCGGGCGCTGGCGATTCGCTCGCTATCCGCGGGATGGTCGTCGAAGAGACCGGTCTTGGACTCGCTGATGATCGCGTCGAGCTTTTGACGAAGTTCGGCGGGAAACTGGTCGATGTTGACGAGGATGAGGCGCGGCAGATTATCGACGAGCCGCCCTTCGTGGTAGAAATCGGAAAGATCGGACTGGGCACCCTGCCAGCCGACGTTGAGGAGTAGCAGTCGGCGGCAGGTGGCCTCGAAGGTTTCGCTGCCGGCAACGCGAGCCTCGTAGCGGTCGGCATCGAACTCCATTTGCCGAAGCATAAAGCCAGCGACCAGATGCCCGAGCAGCATCAAACCCCACAGTATTTTTCGCGTTACCCAAACGAAGAACTTTGCCAGGTACAAGACCCAGGCGATGCGCAGGTCCATTCCTTCGGTGCTGTTGTCGAGCCATTCGTCCCAACTGTCACGCTGATAGACGACTCTTAGAAACCAGTGGTTAATCGTGCGGATAACATACGTCAGCCGCATGCCAGCCCCTTGGCTGAAGTGGCCGAATTCGTGGGCCAACACTCCGGCAAACTGCTGCAGCGTCATGCCCGCGGCGAGGGGCATGCCGATCGTCAGTACCAGGTCGTTCGACGCGATACTCAACCAGCCACGTCGAAAATGAGCGGAGGCGTTTACTTTACAATCGATATCAATGCGGCTGGGCATGGGGGCATGAACCGTGGCGCAGATTCGTTCCACGAATTCGAACAGGAGCGGGTCGCTGCGGGGAGTGAGACTGCGCGTGCGGCCTGAATCGCCCCGACTGGCGAAGAGAGGCTTGATCATGAAGAAAATCATGATGGCCCCTATGACGAGCGGGGCGAGATAAACAAGGAACGCGAAAATAGCGACCCGACCGCCGCGAACATGTTCGAACATTACATGGCTGTGCGTGAGGTGAAAGTAAACTCCATAAATAGCCAGCCCTATGAGTGAAACGTAGATCAGCGGCAGCAGAACCATGAAAAGCGCCGTGAGCGCAATCCCCAGGCGATAAGCCGAGGAGACCGTGACTCGCGGAATCTCTCCGCGAAAACCGCCAAGCACCAGGTGACGAATTTGCTCTGGGGATGGGCCGGCTGGCTTAGGAGCCGGCCTCAACTCTTCCGCGGCAGCCACGAGGTCGATGGGACCTTCGACTGGCGATTCCAGGGGGAGTTGTTTGGAAGACGGCGGAGCCGCCGCAGGGGGCAGCCCGGCGTGTCGTTCCAAAGAATCTGCTTGGGGAACAACGAGCAGTCCCTGGCAATGCGGGCACTTTCCCCGTTTGCCAGACATTTCATTCTTCACCCGGAGCGCGGCGTTGCACTGCGGACAAGTCACTGAAATTGCCACAGCCAGACCTCCTACGAAGGAAGATGAGTGTGAGTTTACACGACCGGTTGCAAAAAGCGACGTTCAAGTGGCGGTCCGAGTTCCACGAGATAGTATTCCCAGGTGACGTCCTTGGCGAGGGAGTCGAAATCGTCGAAAAGGGCCGTAGCGGGGAGAGTGCAGTGGTAAATTCCCGTGGCCGCGGCGGAGTGGGCGGCGGCGAGGCGGTCTTTCTCGGCAGGAATGAGCGCGAAATCTGCGGTTTCGGTGGTGTCGGCTTCGATGGCGAGCGTGGCTCGGAATTCTTCAGGGATCTGGGCGATAGCGCTCTCCAGTTGCCGTGGGAGATTGTCCGGAAGCTGATTTTCCTTGTGCTGGAAAACAATATCCGCCTGCACCTGCTTCCAGGCAAAGTCGATGACTCGCAGTGTGCGAAAAGTCGCTTCGAACGAGCTACTGCCAACCAATCGAATCTGGCAAAGATCGGCATCGTACTCCGTCTTTTGCAAAAGCAGACCGGAAAACAATTGGGAAAAATACATCAGTGGCCAGAGCAGGACCTTCACGAGCATGAAGAGAGCGCGAATCGGCCACAGGAATTTACCGACGGAGGAACGACGGCTGGCGGTGGCGGCATAGACCGCTTCGTCCCAGGCGTCGCGCTCTTTTGCGGCGCGGAAGAAGAAAGTGCTGACGCGTCGGACAAAGCCGGCAGTTCCCGCTGCCGATCCTTTGGTGTGGCGGCCGCATTCGTGGGCAATCATGCCGGCCAAATCCTGGGCCGTGCAGGTAGCAACGAGGGGCAATCCGATGAGGAGACGAGTCCGCGAGCCGTGAAGAGACGTGTTGTTATCGACTTCGATCTGACTGGGAGACTCGGCCCCAAGGGTAGCTGCAATTTTCTCCACGAATTCGAAAAGTAGCGGCGCTTTGTCACGCGAAAGCGATTTAGCCTTTCCTTGGCTGGGTCGAGGGGCAACGAGAGGCTTGAGCAGCGCGAGGGCAATGAGTAGTCCAGCCGCGAGTGGACCGTATAGCAAAACCGCGCCACCAAAACCGGCGACGTTGCCTATTAATGTTGGAGCGTATAGAAACCAGAAAACTCCCCCGCCGCCAAAGAGCAGGACGATCCCCACATAGAGGACGGGCAGCAGGCAAACCGCACCTGCGGCCAGATTCATCCGCAGTCGAAACGAGAAGGGTGCTTGGGTTTTTTCGATGGTTCCGCTGAGCGAGTCCAGCACCTTCGCTCGCCGCTCTTCCGCCGAAGCGGGAATGGCTAACTTAACGGCCGCTTCTGCTGGCTTTGGAGAAGTCGCAACGGGCGCACGTTTAGCCGGACCGCGGTCTGCCGCGGGAATCTGCACCGCTCCCTGACACTTCGGGCATTTGCCACGCTTTCCCGCTAATTCGTCCTTGACCTTGAGCGTGGCGCTGCACTGCGGACATGTGACGGAGATGGGCAAGGCAAACTCCCAGCGGAACAAGTAACTGAGGTGTAAGTTCGCCAGTATAGTCAGCCGCGGTTCAGGCTGCATGAGTGGAGGAACCGGCAAGAAACAAAACGGCCCAGCCAAGAGGATTGGCCGGGCCGCAATTTGAGACGATCTTCCGCTCCTGCTACGGGTCGAGTTCCACGCTCCAGTAAGCCTCGCTGATGAACTTCGTCCAGCTCGCAATGGGCAAATGGCTCGTGGCGTAGAGCGGCTTCCATTTCGGGCGGATTGGCCGGTGCAGCAGCCGCATGTGGGCCTGCTCCGGGGTCTTGTCCGCCTTGCGCTTGTTGCACTCCACGCACGCCAGCACACAGTTTTCCCACGTGCTCTGGCCGCCTCGCGAGCGGGGAACGACGTGGTCGATGGTCAACTCGTCGCCGGTCATCTTCTGCCGGCAGTACTGGCAGGTATAGCCATCCCGCTTGCAGAGGTTTCGGCGGCTGAAGGCGACTTCGCCGCGTGGCACCCGGTCAAACGTGGTGAGCGAGATGACCTCGGGAACCCGCAACTGCATCGTCACCGCCTGCACGAACAGCTCGTCGCTCTCCGGCCGGAGCTTGGACCAATCGGCCCAGTCGTACTGGGCGAAGTCGTGCGGGTCCACCACCTTGGCCGCGCCGTTCCAAACCAAAATGAGCGCCCGGGCGACGGAGCTGACATGCACTGGCTGCCAGTTGCGGTTCAGCACCAAGGTCGGACGCTCAAGAACGCGGCTCATGGGAGGAAAGGGGGTTAGGGTTGTTGTATCGTGACCGTGGGCTGAAGGAGGGGGCCGGGACGCACGGGGGCGTCGACCCCTCTATTGTTTACGAAGTTGAGGCGCGAGACAACCAGATTTCCCGGATTCTTCACGGGAATTGGGATGGATCGCTTCCTTCCAGTCAGGACGCGCTAGCAGCGAGGGCGGTTCGCAGGGAAGGCGAGAATTGTCAAAAAGACGATTCGGGCGAAGTGGCAGAGGCAATACCGCAAACGGACGGATAGAATGGAAGAAAGCACCCGGAGATACTTTATGCCGTCACCGTTTCCAGGCATGGACCCCTATATCGAGTTGCAGGAGTGGGAGGATTTTCACACTCGCTTCAACACTGTGATCAGCGAAATGCTTGCACCCGAGGTCGAGCCGCGTTACGTGGTTCGGGTGGAGCGGAGAGTTTACGTCGAGGGTCATTTCAGCGACGGTGAACAGTGGCGTTCGGCTGACGCAGCGATCCTTTGGTCTGGTGACAGCAATCCCACTGCGGTCGTTGCACCATCTTCGGCGGCGGTAGCGGTTGAGCCGTTGGAGGGAATCATTCCCATGCCCCAGGAACGGCGAGAAACCTACCTGGTGATTCGTGAACGGGAAACTCTGGAAGTCGTCACGGTGATCGAAACCCTTTCACCCGCCAATAAACGAACCGCCAGCGATGGCCGCCAACAGTATTTGGAAAAACGGGCGGAGATCCTCGGCAGCCGCTCAAACTTGGTCGAGCTTGATTTGCTCCGCGGCGGCACGCGACTTCCGGTGGTCGGCTTGCCGGCAACGGACTATTGCGCCCTGGTCAGCCGTTCCCGGCGTCGGCCCAAGGTATCGATTTATCCTTGGACCATTCGACAATCAATGCCGTCAATTTCGATTCCGCTCAAGGATGACGACGCGGAAGTAAGCCTTGACTTGCAATCCGCATTTACCACGGTATTCGATCGGGCCCGTTACCAACTCTCTCTCGACTATTCGGTTCAGCTAGAGCCGCCACTTTCTGCAGAGGATGCGGCATGGGCTAAGACGCAAGTCAATGGCAACAGTGGTTCAGCTTGATGTGCAGTGAGGTAAGTTGTGGCCACTTGTATTTGCGTTTCGCTTGCTACCTCAAATCATCGTTCCATGGTCGCAAGCTCACTCTGATTGACGCCATTGGTTTAATTCATAGATCGTGTAGCCAGCCATTGCGATACCGGCAAATGGACGCATGGTCAGTCCCTTGAATATGAGCAATAAAAGGGCGCAAAGAATCACAAAGCTAAACCAAATCATGAGTGGCCAGGCAACTGCACGCATATCGAACCAAATCAGGAAGCCGGCAACGCAAAAAATCAGTCCTCCTACTCCAAAGTAGTTGTCTCCCGCCGCGAAACTCGAGTAAGACAAAAACCCGCCAAGCAATATCCAAAGTGCACTCGCTACAGCTAGGCCACCGGGCGGGACTTTGAACTGCATTTTCTATTCCCCACATTGATTACCGAGAAGTGAGATCATCATGCATTCAGGGGAGGCTTGGAGCCTACCCCACCTTCTTCACCCATGCCTCCAGCATCTGAAACTGCCGGACAAAATCGTTCTCGGTGATGCCGAGGGGGCTCTTGAAGAAGCTGGCGAGGAAGGTGAGGAGGCCCCGCTCGCCGTGGCGGTGGGCGCATTCGGTGAGGCGGACGAGGTCGATGACGAGGGGGGCGGCGAGGAGGGAGTCGCACCCTTGCCAGGTGAACTGCAAGGTCATCGGCGTGCCGAGGAAGCCTTTGAAATGGATGTGGTCCCAGGCGGTTTTCCAGTCGCCCAGGCTGGCGATGTATTCGATGGTGACGAGCGTTTGCGGCGAGTAGCCGAGGATTTGATGGAGCAGGTGGTCCTTGCTCCGGACCTTGGTCTTTTTGTTGGCCGGGTCGTCCAGCACCTTGCCGTCCATGTTGCCAAAAATGTTGTGACCCACCCAGCTCATCACTTGCAAGTTGCGGGCGGCAAACATCGGGGCTAAGGCGCTCTTCATCAGCGTCTCCCCTGTTTTGCCATCGTGCCCCATGTGGCAGGTATCTTTTTCGATCGCCAGTTCGCAAATGGCGGCTGGGGCGGAGCCGAGGGAGGGGGTGAAGTTGATGAAGGGATAGCCGAGTTCGAGCGTGGCGATGGCGTAAAGGCTACTCGCGCCGAGGCTGCACTTTTTGGGCTTGTCGAGGAGCTTGGCGAGGTCTTTCCATTTCGCGGGAATAGCTGTCTCGTCCACGGGGGGCTCGGTGGAGGCCAAATTGACCACGATGAGCTGGTCGAGCTTGTTGGCCTGCACGAACTCTTTCAAATCCGCCTGGATTCGCTCGATAGCGGCGCGAGGACTTTCTTTGACGGCCCGCTTCTTCAGGTCGTCGGTGGCGAAGTCTTCAATCCGATGGCCGACGTTGAACAGCGTGCCGTCGCGCGTGTTCTTATCGATTTTGTCGAGTTCCGGCTTGCACTTGGCGATGAGGTCGGAATCGAGAGCGTGGTTGTTGCTCGCCAGAAGCAGGGCGGCTTCGTGGAGCGTCGTTTGGCGGATTTCGTGACCGCCAAGCACGAAGTCGGGCCACTGGGCCAGATCCAGATTGGCACAAAGAGGAAGCTGAGTGACCAGGCCGGCACCGCCGGCGAGTCCCTTGCGGAGGGCGACGAGGCCGACGGTAACGCTGGTGGCAACGCCCCCTTTTGCGCCGATAAGCCAAATGCCAATTTTACGCCGGGCCATACTCGATGTTCGTCAGTGGGAAGGATGGAGGACGGAGCGGTGCTCCGTCCTACGAAAGGCGGGGCCTTACGGCATAAAAGCTGTGAGGCTAGGATAATTCTCTTTACGCTGGCTGTCCAGCCGCGACAAACACTGGCCCGACGCGCAAGCGAGAGAGTTGGCGTCTCATCCCTCGCTTGCGCGTCGGGTTAGTGTGGACTTTTTGCACCATTCTCACGTTTCCGAATCTGCAATGTTCGACGCTCTGCCGCTGGCCCCCCCCGATGCGATCCTCGGCTTGGGAGAAGCCTTCAAGAAAGACCCCAATCCCGCCAAGATCAACCTCAGCGTGGGAGTTTATAAGGACGCTGCTGGGGAGACCCCCATTTTGGCCAGCGTAAAGGCGGCCGAACGGCAGCTTTTGGAGCGGGAGAAGAGCAAGGGATATCTCTCCATTGAAGGGTTAGCCGAGTATGGTTCGCGCGTGCAGGAGCTGCTGTTTGGGACTGGCCATGAGATTCTCACCAGCGGCCGGGCGGTAACGGCACAAACGCCGGGGGGAACGGGCGCTCTGCGGGTCGCCGCCGACCTCTTGAAAAAACACTTTCCCACTGCCAAGGTTTGGGTCAGCAAGCCGACCTGGGCCAACCACCCCGCCATCTTCGCCGCTGCCGGGCAGAAGGTGGAAACGTACGCTTACATCGACGCATCTGGGCAGGGACTCGATTTTCCCGCCATGCTTGCCGCGCTGAAGCAGATACCAAATGGCGACATTGTTTTGCTCCACGCCTGTTGCCACAATCCGACCGGTATCGACCCCACACCGGCGCAGTGGAAAGAGATTGCCAATGTTCTCGCCGAGCGGAAACTGCTGCCGCTGGTGGACTTTGCCTATCAGGGATTTGGTGATGGCTTGGCCGAAGATGCTGCCGGCCTGCGGGAATTGGCGAAGCTCAACTCAGACCTGCTCGTCTGCAGCTCGTTCTCGAAAAACTTCGGCCTGTATGGAGAACGGGTCGGCGCACTCACGCTCGTCGCCGGCTCCGCCGATGCCGCACAAAAGGCGCTCAGCCAGGTGCGCGTCAGCATTCGCACGAATTATTCCAACCCGCCGACTCACGGCGGCGCGATTGTGGCCTCGATTCTCGGCGATGCGAAGCTTCGTGAGCAGTGGGACCAGGAAGTGGCCGCGATGCGCAGTCGCATCCATGAAATGCGCAAGGTGTTTGTCGAAACGATGAAGACCAAAGCCCCCAGTCACGACTTTTCCTTTATCGCTCGCCAACGGGGAATGTTCAGTTTTTCGAGGCTTTCGAACGTGCAGGTCGATGAACTTCGGACTAAACACGCGGTTTATGTCGTCGGCAACGGCGGCCGCATCAATGTTGCCGGAATGACGGCGAATAACATGCAGGCCCTCTGCGACGCCATCGCTGCCGTGCTGTAATACATGTCTTCCCAATCTTCCGACGCCCTGATTCTCATTCACGGTCTGGGGGCTCATTGGCTGGTGATGTCGCCGCTGGCCCGGCGTCTGCAAAGGCAATTCGGCCGGGTCATCAACTGGAGATACTCCAGTCTTTGGTCGCGCATCGAGCGTCACGGCGAGCAGATGAAGGAGCAACTTCAAAAGCTGGACGACGACCCGTCGGTGGAACGCATTCACCTCATCACGCACAGCATGGGGGGCATCGTCGCTCGGCTGGCGCTCGCCCATCGCATTCCTGAAAAGATGGGCCGGATGGTGATGCTCGCTCCTCCCAACACGGGCTCTCACGTTGCCCGTTCGCTCGCCCCGGTCCTTGGCCGGATTTGCCCGCCGCTGGTACAACTCTCCGATGAAGTCCGCAGCTTCGTCGCCACGCTGCCGCCGCTGGAAAGAGTGGACATCGGCATCATCGCGGCGCGGAATGACTTCCTGGTTGCCGAGCCCCGCACTCATTTGCCGACCGAGAAGGAGCACATCGTCCTTCCCGGCATGCATTCGTCGGTCATCTGGCGGAAGGAAACCGCGGAACAGGTGGCTCAGTTTCTGGCGACAGGAACGTTTCGTCGAGCGGCGGATTGACCAATCCCCATCTTCCTTCCCGCTTCTCGCTTGCCTTGACGCCCCTCACCGGGATGACACAATGCACTTTTGTGCCAAGGAGCCATGCATGTCCGATCCGCGCGCGATTCTAGAGACGTTTGAAAACCAATTCCCGGGCCGGGACTATGTCATCGAGATTGTCTGCCCGGAGTTCACTTCCGTTTGCCCCAAGACCGGTCAGCCCGATTTTGGCATTTTGACATTCACGTACACGCCGGACCAAATCTGCGTGGAACTTAAAAGCCTGAAACTCTACCTGCAAAGCTTCCGCAACGAGGGAATTTTCTATGAGAACGTCACCAACCGTATTTTTGACGACCTGATGGCCATTTTGAAGCCCCGGCGGCTGAAAGTCGCAGCCGCCTTTACACCGCGGGGTGGCATTAGCACCACCGTAACCGTCTGCCACGACTCCGCGGACAGATAGCAAACAACTCTTCCGCTAACTGCCCGAGTAACACTTCCCCCTTCGTCGACCATGGGAGTAAGGTAGAATTGAGGTGTCTGGAGATTGAGCCAGACGGTCCCGCCTGAACTCTCTGTTGCTGATTGACTCCCCCCATGTCCTCCGCCACGGAAGTCTTTGATCCCTACCGCGAATGGCTCGGCATTCAGCCGCAGGAGCGGCCGGTGGACCATTATCGGCTGCTTGGGCTGCCCCGGTTTGAGCAGGATTTGGAGAAGATTGCCTTTGCGGCCGATGGGCGGATGGCGCTCATTCGTTCGAATCAGACCGGTCGACGAGGGGCGTTCACTCACAAGCTGCTGAATGAGATTACGGCAGCCAAGCTCTGCTTGCTTTCGCCCGTGGCGAAGGGGCAGTATGACTGCTTCCTGCGCGAACAGATGAAGTCCCAAGCGGCGGCGAGTGCTCCGGCCTCGTTCTTTCCCACCGCTGTCCCGCTGATGTCGCTCCCCCCGGCTTATTCGCCGTATCAGGCGGCCGGTGTGCCGACGCTGGAACCACCGCTTGCCGCACCCCCCGTGTTGCCGGTGACTGTGCCGGTCGCTCCACCCAAGCAGGTTCGAAAATCTGAGTTGTCCATCGACCCGGACAAGCCGCCAAGCGTGGAAGAGCCCGCGCCAAAAGGGTCGCCTCTGCGTACCATCGGCCTGATGGCGGTTGGCATTCTGTTTATCGCTGGTGGTATTTGGGGCGTGGGAAAATATCTGCTGCCGCCGGAAGAGAAAACTGAGCTTACGGAGAATCCGGGCACCGGCTCAGGTCCGGTCAATCCCGAAGAGCCCTCCACCGAGAATCCAAAGTCTCCGCCCGATCCCGCCGTCAAGGCAACCGTCGTGCTGCAAGAGGGAAGCGGCGAACTCGACTTGCCCCCTTCTGCCGCGGTACTCACGGGTGGAGCAAGCCTGAAGATTGCCATCTCCGAGAATGTCCTCCGCGGTTGGACTTCTTCGGAAGATTCCGCAACCTGGAAATTCAAGCTCCAGCGCCCCGGATTCTTCAAGCTGGAATTAACGTATGCCTCCGCGCGTGACGGCAAAGACACTGACGTAGAACTATTGCTGGGAGAAGAGCCGGTCCATAAGTTCCATCTGGCCCCCACCGGTGGGGACGACCAATTTCAAACTGTCTCCCACACGATCGTCGTTAAAGCCAGCGGTACTCGTGCATTGACCATTCGCCCGATTGCCGACGTTCCCGCCGAAAGCCTCACGATCAAATCAGTGCGGCTCATCCCCGTTGGTGGTCAGCAGTAGTTTTTTCCAGACGACGTCTACTCACTCTGCCTACGCCTCCGCCATTTTCCTCGTCAAATACCGCAGGATATCCCGCACCGAAAAAACGCCAGCCGGGCGGCCATCGGGGCCGGTAATGGGGACATGCCGAAAGCCTCCCTGGTCCATGCGCTGGACGGCAAAGGCAATCTTGGCGGTGGCGGGGAGCGACTGCGGGTTCTTGGTCATGAATTCGCTAACGGGTCGCTCGGCAAGTTCCGCTGCCCGGTCGTTCAGCTTTTGCAGCACATCCCGTTCTGTGAAGATACCGACAAGATCACCCTTTTCCACGATCAGCAAGCAGCCAATGTGGTTGTCGACCAGCAGCCTCAAACATTCGCGCACAGGCATCGTCGGGGAAATGACCAGCGGCCAGCGATTTTGCCCGGTTGCCAGACGGTCGGTCAGCAGGCCAAGTTCCACCTCGCTGGTGGGCGTGGGGAGATGCGTATCGTTGAGCGGATGGCCGCACGACTCGCATTCATCCGAACCTTCAATGACGGACTGGTCACAATAGGGGCAATCAAGCATGGGAATCTCCGCGAAAAAGCGTGTACCTCGAATCGGGCACTATGTCTATTGAAAGAGCGCGGCGGGCTGGCGTCAACAATGGGGAAGAGATTCTCAACCCCACTCCGTGTTTTCCATTGGTGCGGAGTGATAGTGGCTGGCACGTCCACGACTACTAACCCGAGAGCGAATCCTCTAGCCGTTGTTGAAGTTCGTCACGCGTGATGCCACGGATAAGGAACTTCTTTTGAGCATGTGTGCCACCGGAAAAGAGTTCGACTTGGTGCATCTTTAAGCCCAATCCCTTGGCAATCACTTCTGCCAGGGCTTTGTTGGCCTTTCCCTTTTCCGCGACTTGGGTCACACAGACTTTGAGCATGCCGCTCTGTTCGCCGCGAATCCCATTTTTTCTCGCGCCGGGTTGGGCGCGGACGGGAAGCAGAAATCCATCGGCATGTTCGGAAAGCTCAATCATGCCAGCCTTACTCCAATCCCTCGAACAGGGCCGAGCCGACTCGCACGATGGTAGCACCCTCTTCAATCGCTTCCACAAAGTCGCCGCTCATCCCCATCGAAAGCTCAGTCAGGTCCAGTTGTGGCGGACAGTTTGGGACAAGCTTGTCGCGCAGCTCTCGCAAAGCGGCGAAGTCTTTCCTTGCTCGCGCGTTCCCTCCATCCAGTGCCGCCATCGTCATTAGGCCGCGGACATTCAGACCCGCCAAATCGTTGATTGACTCGACGAGGGATCGAAGTTCGTCGGGATGAAAGCCGTGCTTCGTCTGGTCTCCGCTGATGTTCACCTCCAGCAGCGTTTCCACGACGCGACCTTGTTTGACCGCCGCCGCGCTCACCGCTTCCAGCAGCCGCAGGCTGTCGCCGCTGTGGAGCAGGGAAACGAGCGGCAAGGTTCGCTCCACTTTATTCCGCTGCATGTTTCCAATCATGTGCCAGCAAATGGGGAGGTCCCTCAGTGCCTCCGCTTTCCTCCAAAGCTCCTGCGGGCGGCTTTCGGCGAGGTCGAGCAGGCCGGCATGGAAGAGAGCGAGGGTCGTTTCGAGATCCACATACTTGGTAACGCCCACTAGCCGCACATCTGCGGGACGGCGACCCGAACGTATTGCTGCTTCGGCAATTTGTGCTCGAACTCGGGAGAGGTTCTGCGAGAGTTGATCGAGACGATCCATTCCTTCAAAGTAACCGCGAAAACAAGAAAGCAAAACGGGCGGAAGGAATTGTTCCTTCCGCCCGTGGATGCTGCTGTTGTGTGGGCTTGCTATAGAAGCCTACCCCACGCATTTACTTGATGAACAACATTTCCTGATACGTCGGCAACGGCCAGAGGTCGTCGGCAACAAGCCCTTCCAGCTTGTCGGCCGCGTCGCGGACCTTGAGCATGGCGGGGAGGACGCTATTACAGCACTGCTTGGCCTCTTCGAGGATTCCGCTGCTGTGGTGGGCCAGGGTCTTCTCCAGGGCGTTGGCACCGTCCTGAAGGGCTTTCACCAGCTTGGTTACCTCGTCCAGCGTGTCGGTATCGAACGTATAGCCGAGCACCTTCAGATTCGTGCAGGCGGTGGCAAGCTGGTTTTGGTAGCGAACCGCGGCGGGGAAGATCAGCGTGCGGGCGATCTCCACCGTTAGCTTGGCTTCGGTCAGCACGGTCTTCACGTACTGTTCCAGGTAGATATCCTGGCGGCTCTGGGTTTCCCGCCGAGTGAGCACTCCATATTTCTCGAACATGGCAACCACGTCGGGGCTGGTGAGTTGCGGCAGAGCATCCACGCAAGTCCGGAAGTTCGGCAAACCGCGCTTCTCGGCCTCTTCGTGCCAGGCCTGCGTGTAACCGTCACCATTGAAGATCACCCGGCCATGCTTGGTGATGATTTCATGGAGAATTTTCTGCACCGCTGCTGGAAGCTTGCCCGTGTCGCCGCCAGTGGCCTTTTCAAGCTCGGTGGCGATATAGTCCAGCGATTCCGCCATCATGGTGTTGAGCGCGACCAGCGGGCCGCCAATGGACTGGCTGCTGCCGACGGCGCGGAACTCAAACTTATTGCCGGTGAAGGCGAACGGACTGGTCCGGTTACGGTCTCCCGCATCCTTGGGAAGCGTCGGCAGTGTATCCACACCGACTGTCAGCGTGCCCGCCTGTTTGCTATTGGTCGCCCCACCCTTCTTGATCTGCTCGAAAAGATCGGTGAGTTGGTCTCCCAGGAAGATCGAAATGATTGCCGGAGGAGCTTCGTTGGCACCCAGGCGATGGTCGTTGTTGGCCGTGGCAACCACTGCACGGAGCAGGGCCGAATGCTTATCCACGGCACGAATCACCGCGGCGCAGAACACCAGGAACTGCATGTTGCTGTGCGGATTGCTGCCGGGTTCCAGCAAGTTCCCTTGGGTGCTGTTCCCCAGCGACCAGTTCAAGTGCTTGCCCGAACCGTTGACGCCAGCGAACGGTTTCTCGTGCAGCAGGCATTCCATTCCGTACTTCTGGGCCACTTTCTTCAAAGCCAGCATCACCAACTGCTGATGGTCGGTGGCGACGTTGGCGTTCTCATAAATCGGCGCGATTTCATACTGCGAAGGAGCAACTTCGTTGTGCCGAGTCTTGACCGGAATGCCCAGCTTGAATAACTCACGCTCGGTCTCCAGCATGCAGGCCAGCACACGGTCGGGTATCGCCCCGAAGTACTGATCTTCAAACTCCTGCCCCTTCGGCGGCTTGGCACCGAACAGCGAGCGACCTGCGTTGAGCAGATCCGGGCGAGCGAAGAAGAAGTTGCGGTCAATCAGGAAGTATTCCTGCTCGGCACCAGCCGATGAGGAGACCAGGCCGATTTCCTTGTGGCCAAAGAGTTTGAGGACCCGCTGGGCCTGCGCGTTGAGGACCTTCATGCTCCGGAGGAGCGGCGTCTTCTTGTCGAGAGCCTCGCCGGTCCAGCTGACGAAGGCGGTCGGAATGCAAAGCGTCGTTCCGTTCGGGTTTTCCAAAATGTAAGCGGGGCTGGTCACATCCCAGGCGGTGTAACCGCGGGCTTCAAACGTCGCGCGGATGCCGCCGGATGGGAAGCTCGACGCGTCAGGCTCGCCTTGAATGAGCTGAGCACCGGTGAATTCGGCCACAGCTCCACCCTTGCCATCGGGTGCGAGGAAGCTGTCGTGCTTCTCAGCGGTCAAGCCGGTGAGCGGATAGAAGATGTGAGCATAGTGCGTGGCCCCTTTTTCAATGGCCCAATCTCGCATCGCGGCGGCGACGATGTCGGCTACCGTGGAATCCAATTGCGAGCCGGTTTCAATCGTCCTTTTCAATGACCGGAAGATCGGCTTGGGAAGCCGCGATTGCATTTCCGCAAGGGAGAAGACATTCGCGCCGAAGGCATCCTTCGACGATAGGTCCCGGAAGTTGACCGGGGTCATCTCCGGTTTGTACTGCGTAACGGCCGCAATGGCCTGCTGACGTGCTGAGCTACCACTCACAGTTCTACCACTCCTACCCTAGTTAAAAATGGGAAACGGTCCGCCTGAGTTGTTAACAGCGGGCTGCGCACCTCGCGCGTAACTAGCGCCCGGATTGCACCTTATGTGCCGCCAGCTCCAGGGTATCGAAGGCGGCTGATTCTCTGACGTAAACTGCTTTGCCAATAAGACTTAGAGAATACTTCTCTAAGCCAAGTTGAATCGAACGAGATAGCAAACTTGCCGAAAAACCGGGCGGTTTTGCCCAAAATTCGGGCACGCCTCAGGCCGCGCGGCTGAAATTCATTTCGCACCAAGAGCTTCCTGCGACTTGCCGCGCCGAAGGACAGACTTCTATACCAGACAACCCCCCACCCAGGCAAGAACCCGATGCAGGGATGCACGCCCCCTCAGAATCCTAAGGCATCGACTGGTTGCCTGCGGTCACTTCAAAGCCAACATCCGTCCCCGGCTTCATGTCATTCGTCAAAATGCCGCCATCGTCGCTACCGTCCCTTCCAGCGCTGTAAACTTTGCAGGAGTCGGCACCGGTTTTCAGAATAAGGGGCCGATTGGTGAAAGGATCCGTAGGTACCGAGGGAAGAAATTCCGGAACCAGATCGTCGAGCCTGGCGGGCCACTTGCCGTTCTTGCGTCGATAGAGTTGTGCGGCAATGGCAGCGTCGGCGGAGTCCCGTTCCGCGGCACTGCGGGCGCAGGCATCAACGGCGCTTGTGTATGCGGGCGTTAGCAGCAGCGTGTACATATAGTAGATTTTCCCCACGATGTTGCCGCCAAGATCACGAATCTCCTGCTCGGCAGCGAGTGCTTCCTGCCGGGCTTTGAACAGGCTTTCATCCGCACCTTCCGTAATCTTCAAATTGAGTTCCAGCATCTTGGCGGCATCAAAAACTCGCTTGGGCTGCCGCTGCAGGATTTGACGTTCGATGCCCGGAGAGGTTGGCTGTACGTCCAAAAACTGCGCAGGGTCCAGGCAAATCGTGTAACAAATGGCTCGCTCTCCCGCGAGGGCGTTTTTGAGACCCTGTTGGGAATCAATCTTGCGGAGTTGCGTTTGCAATCGCCGCAGGTCGGCATCAGTAACTTGTGCCTCACGCACCAGTTGCTGCGCTTCTCCAATGGCCATGCCAATGACGGCGATGCGGACCAACTGCGAGACCAGCGTTGGCTCTTTGTCCAGAGCGCCCGCCAAGGCCAATTGGGCAATGATCGAGCTCACCGCTTCGGAGATCTCCCCGTGATACCGGTGGACATGAAACTGCAGCGCAAGTGAACGCGCCCCGCCCCGCAATCGCTGGGTTTCGGGCAGCAGCGTGGCAATGCCGGGGGTGAAGTCGATCGGGAAACGGACAGTCCCATCGCGTCGTGCGAATTCATGCAACGTATCGAGCGCCCGCTGCTGACTCGCTAGGTATTTTTCGACCTCCGCAAGTTGCCCCCAAGCTTCCCCCCGTGGCGGCGGGGCTGTTCCTTCCCCGGCAATGGGCAGGGTCTTGGCCTCGGCCGAATTGCCGGCTGTTTCGCACAGGGCCAAAGCCTCCATCAATTCCTTGGTCATATCGGGCCGCCCCTGGGCCGCCGCATAAAAATCATTCAGTTCCACCGTCGTCAGTGGCTCGCCCCGCGCCTTCACCCGCTGCACAGCCGCATTCAGCCTGGCGTTCGCTTGTCGATTCGAAACCACCCAAGGAATGGCAATCGCAGCCACCACCGCTAGCAGCGCCATCCCCAAACATCCCAACACCAGTCGGCCTGAAGAGATTTTGGGAGTAGCGGGAAGCGGAATTTCCTCGGTCTTGAGTTGGTTGTTAGCCATGATGCATCGGTCCTGGTCCTGGTGCGAAAGCAGTGACTCTCCCATTGTAGTCGTTTTCCAAAGGGCCATCTTCCACAGTTTCCGCAGCCTGCGGGGATGAAAAACCGCAATTCCTTCCTGCTCCGAACTGCCCTTGGCTCAGGGCAGGTGGTTTGCTACTTTCCGTCCCGCTTCGAGGCCCGATTCCGGGCCAGTCATTCTTGCGCCGGAGGCTGCCATGCACTTGTCGTCTTTCATTCGCCCGACGTTGTTTGCCGCAGTAGTTTTTTCCATCCCGCTGCAGGTGAACTCGTCCTCGGCGGCACCACCCTGGGCCAAGCTGATTCCCTATACAAAAATTGAAGCGGACCCGGACAAAGATTACGAACTGACGGAATCGCAGGGGCCATGGATGATCATGTGCACCAGTTTTACCGGCGGCGTCGCCGCGGAAGAGCAGGCCCACAATCTGGTGCTGGAACTCCGTCAGAAGTTCCGCTTGCAAGCGTTTGTGTATCGCAAACACTTTGATATGGGTCAGCCGGAAGTCGGGCTCGGCTTCAATAAGTATGGAGCCCCAAAGATCATGCGCAATAACAACGCCTACAAGCGGGACGAAATCGCGGTCCTCGTTGGCAATTTCCATTCGGTCGATCAGCCGGAAATTGAGAAGGCCCTGGAAAACATCAAGACCCTGCAGCCCGACACGCTGAACCCCAAGAAGATTGGTGCCAAGAGTTTGCAAACCTGGGGGACGCTCCGCGGAATGTACAACGAAACATGGAAGAAGCTGGGCAAGAAAGAACGAGGGCCGATGGGCAACGCGTTTGTCACGCGCAACCCGCTCCTGCCGGAAGAGTACTTCACCGCCAAAGGGCTCGATCCGTTCGTCGTGGAACTCAACCAGAGAGTGAAGTACAGTCTGCTTAAATGCCCCGGCAAATACTCCGTAAAAGTGGCCTCGTTCCGCGGCGTAGAAACGCTGAAGCCCGCGGAATTTGAGGAACTGGCGGGAAAGCCCCGCGAAAAAAGCAACATGGCCAAGATCGACGAAGCGGCCGACAAAGCCGCGCGGATGACCAAGGCCCTCCGCGACCAGGGCGTGGAAGCCTATGAATTCCACGACCGAACCGAGAGCATGGTCTGCGTCGGCTCTTTCGATGCCGTCGGGGAACCTCGCAACGATGGCAAAATCGAAATCAATCCCGCCATCCATCGGCTGATGGAAACGTATGGTCCGATCAAGAGATTCATTCCCGGCCAGACGCAGGCCTTTTTGCAGCCGAAACTCATCGAAGGGATCCCCTGCGATCCCCAGCCGCTGCCGGTGGTCGTGCCGCGGCAGTCGATTGCCAATGACTACATTCGGCGCGTGGGTTACGAAGAATAGTAGAACAGCCGAAATCGCTGAGGAAGCAGTAGCCAAGGAGCGGAGGCAATCCAATTCGTCTCCAGTACCGGTCGTGCCAACCGTCCAAGTTGCTCGACCGGCACCTGCAACTCGATGACGCTCCATTCCCATTTCTTCCACCATTCCTGCTAGGCGATGTCTCGTTCAGGCGTCCTCTGTTGTCCTTACCTGCCAGCTTCTGGGTATACTCAAAGAGGCGGGTTGAGTTTGTCGGACCGAAACGGGAGTTTACCTGAATGTCCAGTCGAGTCATTTCCAAAGAAGTGCTGAGTTTGGTTGCCGCGGAAATGGAACGCCGCAAATACGCCTCTCCCAATGATGTTCTGGTGAAAGCGATGGAAGCTCTGGTCGAGCAACAGCAGGCGATTGAGGGAATCCGTCGCGGACTCGCCGACGTGAAAGCCGGAAGGGTGCGTTCTCGAGTCGAGGCCGACCGAGAATTTCGCCGCCGCAATCGGTTGCCCACCAAATGAACTATATAGTGGAGGTGTCAGACCGTGCTGACGAAGATGCGCAGGTCATATACGATTGGATTGCGGAGCGATCTCCTGCGGGCGCTCTTCGCTGGTATGAGGCGTATCAGGCGGCAGTGGTTCGACTGGAGATCGATGCCGAGCGACACCCGCTGGCAGCAGAAAGCAATTGGTTTCCGCGGGAAGTAAGACAGATTCTCTTCAAAACGAGAAAAGGTCTGCGTTATCGGATTCTCTATACAATTTCGGGAAGCAAGGTCGACGTTCTGCATGTGCGAGGTCCAGGTCAGGATCTTATTCAACCATAGATCACCATACCCGCACGGGAGCCACTCACATGAACACCTCATTCTCCCGCCGCTCGTTTCTCAACACAACGACTGCCGCCACGCTCAGTGCCCTCGCGGCCGGCCCGGCCCGCCAGATCCTCGGCAAGGACGAAGCGGCTGGCTTTTCTAAACCGAAAGCCACGGCCGATTCCGTCATCGTCCTCTGGATGGGTGGCGGCATGGCCCATACGGAAACCTTCGATCCCAAAAAGTACACGCCGTACGAAAAAGGGATGTCGCCGAATCAAGTGCTGAGTACGTTCCCCGCCATCGACACCGCGGTCGACCAAATCAAGATTTCGCAGGGGCTCGAAAACGTCGCCAAGGTCATGGACCGGGCCTGCCTCCTCCGCGGCTACACGGCGGGTGACCTCGGCTTCATTCTCCATTCGCGGCATCAATATCACTGGCACACC
>CAYUJE010000096.1:0-16290 GCA_964444865.1 uncultured Pirellulaceae bacterium
AGTTGGCGGAAGCGGACGCCGACTCCCTGCTGGATCGGGTGAGCGAATTTGTCGCTACCACCGAAGGGGAACGCATCCTGCGGAGCGGCTCGCCCCCCGACCGGGCCGAAGTCGCCGAGTGGATTGCCGCCGCCCGCTCCCTTTCCGCCCGTGCCGCGTGAGCCGACCTCCCCGCGGCAAGCGCATCCGTTAAGATACCGGTATGGATGCCGCTCTGCTTTCGCCTCAGGCTAGGAACGCCCACCAGTCACTGACCGCTGCCCAACTGGCGGCCGTGGAGCATGTCGATGGCCCGCTGCTCATTCTCGCCGGCCCCGGCAGCGGTAAGACGCGCGTCGTCACCCACCGCATCGCCAATCTGCTGTCCGAAGGGATCCACGCCCGCCACATCCTGGCCCTCACTTTCACCAACAAGGCGGCCGCCGAGATGCGGAGCCGGGTGGAAAAACTGGCTCCCCGCCAGCCGGTCTGGCTGGGAACGTTTCACGGCTTCTGCGCCCGCCTCCTGCGGCAGAATGCGGCACTCGTCGGCCTCGCCGAAAACTACTCTATCTACGACATGGACGACAGCCACAAGCTGCTGGTCGCCGCGATCGAGGACGAAAGGGTGGACCTGAGCCACGTCACCCCAGCCGCCATCGGCCAGGCCATCGGCTGGGCCAAGAACAACCTCATCACGCCGGACAAGTACACCGGCAGCAAAGGGCGGCAGCTCGGCGGCATCGTGGAGCGGGTCTATCCCGCCTACCAGCGGCGGCTGCTCCGGGCCAATGCCGTCGATTTCGACGATCTGCTGATGCACGTCGCCTCGCTGCTCCGCGAAAACCCCGAAGTCCGGGCCAGGCTCGACGCGCAGTACCGCTACATCCTCGTCGACGAGTATCAGGACACCAACCTGGCCCAGTACGCCATCGTGCGGGCCCTCTCCATCGACTACCCCAACCTCGCCGTCACCGGCGATCCCGATCAGTCCATCTACGGCTGGCGAGGAGCGAACCTCAGCAACATCCTGGAGTTCGAGAAGGACTTCCCCAGCGTCAAAGTGGTGCGACTGGAGCAGAACTACCGGAGCAGCAAGGCCATTCTCCGCGTTGCCGACCAGCTCATCTGTCACAACGTCCGCCGCAAAAAGAAGGCCCTCTTCACCGACAACGCCGAAGGGCTGCCGGTCCGCCTCAACTGCTATCCGACGCAGCGGGACGAAGCGGACCACATCGCCGATCAAATTGCCAAGGCGGTCCACGCCGGCAAACGCCGCCCGCGGGACTTCGCCGTCTTCTACCGCGTCAACGCCCTCTCGCGGCAGATTGAACACGCCCTGCGGGAGCACGTCATTCCCTACCAGATCGTGAACGGCCTGGAATTCTTCCAGCGGAAGGAAATCAAGGACGTGCTGGCGTACCTGCACCTGGTCAACAACCCCCGCAGCGACGTCGCCCTGCTTCGCATCATCAACACTCCCACCCGCGGCATTGGCAAATCGACCATCGTCAAGTTGCAGGACCACGCCCGCCAGCGAAGCCTGCCGCTGCTCGATGCGGCCCGCGAAGCGGGGCTGGTGGAAGGGCTCGCGAAGAAGTCCGCCGTGGCCGTCGCCAAGTTCGTCGCCCTCTTCGACCGCCTGGGGGAAGTGGCCACCGCCCATGTCGAAGCCATCGTCAGAAGTGTGCTCAAAGAAAGTGAATACGAAGAAGTGCTGACGAATTCCGAAGCCGAAGAAGACCAGGAACGGCTCGCTAACCTGCAAGAGTTAATCACCGCCGCCCGCGAGTTCGATATGCGAAATCCGGGGCAAGGGAACCTGGAGCAATTTCTGGAAGAGACGTCACTCGTCTCCGACACCGACGCCTGGGAAGCGGAAAGCGATAAGGTCACGCTGATGACCATGCACGCCGCCAAGGGGCTGGAGTTTCCGGTCGTCTTCATCGTCGCCTGCGAGCAGGGTCTGCTGCCGCACGAGCGGAGCCGCAACGACGAGGAGAAAGTGGAGGAAGAGCGGCGACTCTTGTTCGTCGGCATCACGCGGGCGGAAGAGGAATTGCAGCTCAGCTACGCCGATTACCGCATGTTCCGGGGCCAGGCCGCGCCCGCCATCCCCAGTCCGTTTCTCATGGAACTCCCCCGCGACGAGATGCAGCTTTCCAGCAGCATCTCCAGCCGCCCCAGGGCTCGCGACTGGGAGGAATCGCAGCTCCCCGCCGAGGAAGCCGAGGACCTTTCTCACGACGAGGGAGACGTCAGCTTCGACGTCGATGACTTCTCGCAGGTCGAACCCGAGGAGCCCAAGAAGAAGAAAGCCCCCCCGCTCGTCTCCGGCGTCATCACCGCCGCCAGTCTGCTCGCCGAGCAGGAAAACGGCGTCCGCCGCTTCCCCCCCAGCATGTTCAAGCACGGCATGACCGTGGAACACCGCGAATACGGCATCGGCACCATCCTCAGCCTCTCCGGCGAAGGGACCAAACGCCGGGCCACTGTTCGCTTCTCAGCCCCCACCGGCGAAAAAACCTTCGTTTTGCTGCATGCGAATTTGCAGCCGGTGGAATGAAGTACGCTTCACGCTCCGCGTGTGGCGACCTGCCCTTCCGGCCTCTCACAGCTCCGCCGTTCACGTCTCCGAATTCCACCCGCAAAATGGCCCCAAGACATCCACCCTTGGGCTCGCCAGAGGATTGGCGGCTGACTTTTCTGGGAGGTGAAAACTTCACCGGAGGCTTGACCGAAATGAAACACCTGTATAGTATCCAGCGAGTGAAATGTGAGCCTCCGGTGCGCGCCTGCGGCTGGCGGGACGAACTTGGGAGCGACCATCATGGCGAAAGTTGTTGATGTTATAGTGTGAGCAAACAGGTTATAAGTAGAGTGGCAATTGTTGAATCACGAATGACGACATGAACCCTACTTGCGTCACGGCGAGTTGTCCGAAGTACCCGCCGGGAAGTGACTTGTGGCGATTCACGTCGCCGCAAGTCTCGACTGAAGTTATACTTGAATCATGAATCATAACCCTGCTCCGTGGGGTTATCGACGGTTATCGAGAATCCATCATGAAACACGTTCTTGTTATCATCCCCCTCCTCTTCGCGGCAAGTTCCGCTCACGCCCAGCTTGCGCCCGAGATCGGCTATATGCATCCAGCCGGTGGTCAGGCGGGGCAGACAGTGGAGGTGAAGCTGGGGGGGTATGACTGGACGCCGGATATGCAGATTTTTGTGCATGACCCGCGGATCAAGCTGGAGATCATCGGTCCGTCGTCCCCTGTCCTCGTCCCCGAGCCGCCGTACTGGTTCGAAGCGAAGGGACGCGGTTATGCCTGGCCGCTACCGCGGGAATATCCCGCCCGGCTGACGATACCAGCCGATGTGCCGCCGGGGCTCGTCAAGTGGCAAGTTGCCAATGCCAATGGGGCGTCTCCGCCCGGATTTCTGCAAGTCGGCTCCGCGCCGGAGATTTCAGAGGATGGCAAACGGAAGGGGCCGCAGGTGCTCCCCGCTCTGCCGATCACGGTGAATGGCCAGATTCGCAAGATTGAAGAGATCGACCGTTATGAATTCACCACTCCGGAGGCGGGACTGGTGACGATTCAACTGTTCGCCCAGCAACTACTCACTCCGCCGCAGACCATGTCGCTACACGGCATGCTGCAGGTCCGGGATGCCACGGGCAAACTGCTCGTCGATCTGGCGGATGAGCAGGGTCGCGACTTGGCCACCACGTTTGCCGTCACGGCGGGCGGAAAGTATACGCTCAGCATTCACGACCTCGACTATGCCGGTGATTTTTCCTATGTCTATCGGCTGGCCATCGCCCGCGGACCGCGTGTCCTGGCGGCTTATCCGGCGGCCGGAAAGCGGGGGACGACGCAGAAGGTTGATTTTGTCGGCATTGGCGTGGCCACCGGAGCGGCGCAGGTGGAAACGGTGAGCAAGGATGTCGCTTTCCCCGCGGATGCCGCGGCAACTTCGTTTCAATACAAACTAGAAACGCCGCATGGCATCGCTCCCCCTGTCATGCTGCTGATTAGCGATCTGACCGAGCAAGTGAAACCGGCGGGCAGTGCTGAACTCCCCCTGGCCGCGCTTCCGGCTGCTGTCACCGGAGCCATCGAAGCGCGCTTTGGTTCGGAATCGTTCGCGGTCCCATTCAAAAAAGATGAGAAGTGGAAGATCACTGCCGAAGCGGCTAGCTTCGGCTCGCCGCTCGATTTGGAATTGTCTCTTCTCGGCCCCGACGGCAAACAGGTTGCCACGGCGGACGATCTGCCGGGAACGACCGACCCGCAACTGCTGTTCGCCGTTCCCGCGGATGGTGCGTATAAAATTGTCGTCGGCGACAAGAGCGGCGCGAGCGGCAGCCGCGGAGCGAATTATCGGCTGTCCATTGAGCCGCAGCGAGAGGATTTCACGCTAACGCTTCCCACGCAGCTCAGTATTCCGCTTGGTGCACCGCTCAAGCTGCCCATTCCCATCGTGCGACTGGCGGGGCTCAAGGAGCCGGTGACGATTACCATGAGCGGACTTCCCGCCGGTGTGACCGCGCCCCCGAATTTGGTCATCCCCGCCGATCAAGCGGCACTGCCGGTGGATCTCACGGTGGCTGCGGATGCGCCGTCCGGTGCGTCGCTCGCCACGGTCACGCTCTCGGCCAATGTGGCCGGTCGGACGATTACGCGGGAGGCAAAAATCCTGCTGGCGGTGACGATGAAGACGCGGCTGAAAATCACCCCCGAGGGTCTCGACGACGTCCGCAAGGTCCACCGCGGCAGCACATTTCTGGCCCCCGTCTTCATCGAACGGCTGGAAGGGTATCAGGGAGAAGTCATCCTGGAAATGACCGCCAAGCAACAGCGGCATCGGCAGGGGCTGGCCAGCGACGAATTCACCGTGCCGCCATCCGCCACGAAGGTCGAATACCCTATCTTCGTCCCCGAATGGATGGAAACCACCAAAACCAGCCGCATGATTTTGAACGGCCGGGTCGAGGTGGCCGACCCCAAAGGAAACAAGCGGACTTTGCTGCAGCGGCAAGAATTGCGCATCGGCATTTTGCCAGAAGGGGCCCTGATGAAGCTGGCCCATGCTCCCGGCGAATACTCTGCCACAGTCGGCAGCGAACTGGCCATTCCGCTGCTGCTTTCCCGCGCGGCGGAATTGCGAGTAGACGTCAAGTTAGAACTACTCCCTGGCGAGTTGCCCGCGGACGTGGCGACTGCCGAGTTAATCACGCTGGCGATGGATAAGACGGAGGCCACGATACGCATCCGCCTGGCGAACGACCCGCGTCTAGCCGGCGAACAGTCTTTCAAAATCCGCGCGACGGCGATCAAAGACGGCTGGCCGGTGATTTCGGAAACAACGGTGCCGGTAGTTGTCAAATGATGTCTGAAGCACCACACTTCGAACTCCACATTTTACAATTCCGGAACCGAGGCACCCATGCGACTTGCCATTTGCAACGAAACCTTCCAGGACTGGCCCTTCGACAAAGCCTTCGCCTTTGCTCGCGAACTGGGTTATACCGGCATCGAAATCGCCCCCTTCACGATTTCGACGAGTGCCTACGACATCTCCGCGGCGAAACGGGAGGAAGTCCGCCGTCAGGCCGAAGAGGCCGGGCTGGAAGTGGTCGGACTGCACTGGTTGCTGGCGAAAACGACCGGCTATTACCTGACGACGCCGGACGACGCAGTCCGCAAGGCGACGGCTGATTACCTGGGTGAACTCGCCCGCCTCTGCCGCGACCTGGGAGGCCGAGTGATGGTGCTCGGCTCCCCCATGCAGCGGAACCTGCTGCCGGGTGTGAGCCACGAGCAGGGAATGGAACTCGCCGCGGATTGCATCCGCCGGGCGTTGCCGGTGCTGGAGGAATGCTCCGTCACCCTCGCGGTCGAACCCCTCGGCCCCGCGGAAGGAGACTTTCTCAACACGGCTGACCTGGGAATGCAGCTTTGCGAAATGGTCGGCTCCCCCAACTGCCGGCTGCACCTGGACGTGAAAGCGATGTCCACGGAGAGCAAGCCGATCCCGCAGATCATCCGCGAGTGCGCCTCGCTCGTCGAGCACTTCCACGCCAACGACCCCAACCGCCGCGGCCCCGGCATGGGGGACGTCGATTTCCACCCCATCTTCCAAGCCCTCGCCGACATCGACTACCGCGGCTGGGTCAGCGTCGAAGTCTTCGACTACGAACCCGGCCCCGAACGGCTGGCGAGCGAGAGCATTGAGTATATGGAACAAGTGCTGTCGGAGATGTAACCGCTAACCGGCGGTCCAATTCTATGGACGAGTGTCTGGTCTATTTTCGCCTCGCGGTCACGGACCCCCGGAGCGTTCCCCCTTGGTCAGAGTGGTGGGCCGAAAATGAGCCATTGGCCCAGACCGCTTTTTCTATGGTCGACTACGTGCGGCTGAAGCACCGCCGGCTCCTCGGGGCGCGGCAAATTCTCCAGCGTCTCGGCGAGATTCCCAGCGACTTCACCCCGCCGAGTCATCAATTGACCGGTTCCTGCGGAAGCTGCGGCGAGCGATTCATCAGTCAAAACGCCGGAACTGATGAAGTCCCAATCGCCTGCCCCAACTGCGGCAGCCACTAACCCGAACGCGCCAGCGAGGGAGCACCCCAGAATTCGCCGCAAATCTCTTTCCTGTCACATGTTACGAAAATGATAAATCATCTTTTGCACATCGTGATTCACAATTTTCGCACAAGTTTTCATTGCCTATTGCAGAGTAAACCATCGCCCCAACTCCTTTGGCTCCTTGCTCTTGCGCCGCATGGCTTGATTCACCGGCACCTGAATCAGCCAATTCTTGATTCACTTGCACAGCGCAACTCCTTGCCTCAGAACCTCTTGCGGCCTAAATCAAACTCTGCATTTCTCGCTTAATTCATCGTCGCGGCACATTCCATGTACTGCCCGGCGTTTGGTTTATAGCGCGCACACCAAGCGTGCGTTCCACGAACCCGAACGCGCCAGCGAAGGACCGTCTCCAAGCGGCAATTCCCCTGGGATGGCTCGGCGGGGGGCGCTCATGCTCGACACAAAAAAAAAGATGTTGCGAATCCCCCCTGGTAAAACAACAGCACCCCCCGCCCGCGGGTCGTCATTTGTGTTGGTAAACCCCTTTGGTTAACCAACAGCGAGGGGGACAACCCTTCCTCGAAAACAACCGTGTTGCCAAAGAACAAAAGCCCCGCACCTTTCGCCGGCGCGGATCGCCATATTCCTAAGATGCGCGATAGTGGCTATTTATTCACTACCTTAAAAGATTGTTTTTTGCTTGGCGCGGCGACGGAGCGCGACAGTGTCGGCGGAATCTTCTGGAGGACACGCAGATATTACCAGCCGAACGGCTTCCAGTACCATCTTCCGCCAAACCGAAACATTGTCACAACTAGAGCTTTGCCATCGTCGGAGATATCCGATGGACTCAAGGCTAGTCCGCGAACGCCAGTTTTCATGAATCCCTCAGGTCCTTCAAGTCGCCACCGCACACGGACAACATTCTCATCGGATGTTCCCGTTGGCGTTTTCATACGCACGAACTCAACGTTAACGTTTCCTTTCTTTAGTCCAAGTTTGTCAATACGCTTTAGTATCAATGCCCCATCTACGTTTAGGGATTTGACTAACTCATCTCGGTGTTCTTTAAGTTCCTTGGGTGTCAGTAGATGGCTAGGCTCGCTGACCCTCTCCACAATCTTTGCGGATTGTGAGATCATTATCTGTTTGGTAATGTCCGCGTAGTTCGCCGCAGCCTCCTCAGCAAACCTACGTTTCTCTAGATCGGTCAGCTGCTTTCCTTTATTTTCGGCTTCAAGTTTGGGTGCCGATGTCAAGCGCTCTGGGAACTTCCCTTCTTCCCGCAATTCTGGAATGGCATTATCAAATATCTCGTCGAGTTGACGTAGCCATCTGGGATCAGTTTCAACGCTCTCCAATTCGTCGATGTGTTTGAGAATACCCTCTAGCGATTTGGAATTGACTTCCCGATCCGCGTATTGACGCAACTCCTGGTTCGTAATCGTTGCATGATTCTTAAGTACAAATGCTTGAAAATCGGTTGGCTTAACGACCTCAGCAATTGCCCGTTCGGCACTAAGCCAAGTGTGATTCGCAAAGTAGGAATTCCCGGCAAGTGCCTTCCTGGCCTTGGCAAACTCTGGACCGTCCCAAGTTCCAGGCGTCGCCAACATTCTGAGCACTTCGTCTGATTTGGGAACACCACGCCGCGCAAGTGTCGCCAGCGCAAATTCCGATTGCGTAAAAACGTGTTTGTCCGGCATTTCTGCGGACCCTTCCAGCTTGATTCGCTCATGGAGGAACGCAACGTCATCGTGATCACCGATGTAGCCCAAAAGTCGCAGTGCACGATGGCTCACCAGCGGATACTTTGAGCGGGTCAATCTCCGCACGACACTGCGCGCACTTGGATTCCCCAACTTCAAATACTGGCGATCTCCTCCCTCACGAGGGCTAGTCAGGCAAAGCGCGATTGTTTGCTCCACAGAAAGCTGGGGAGGTGCGCCTGCACTATATAGGGTACCAACTAATATGATAGTCAATAACATCTGCGCCCCTTCAATTACTCCATCCTGGACGATTAGCGCGATCTGCCGTTTCGTAAGCTTCAGCATCCGCCTTGGTAAGTTCTTGCTGCACAACGCCCGCTACTGTCGTGTTAAACATAACTTGAAAGTTCGAATGAGCATCATGCCTAAGACCAAATTGATGTCCAAGCTCGTGTAACCATACTGCGGGATCAAGTTGGTGATCATCCCAGTCGATAACTCCACCCCGTTGTCCGAGAGCGTCAACCTTTCCGATTACGTTGGGGTCAAACACGCCGTGAAATCCGTTGACCAATACAAAATCGTTTTTAATGCCCATCCAAGCGTCAAACTCGCCTTGGGTCGCAATATTATCAGGATGAGCAGCCGTTGCCGGCTCGACGGACAAACTTACATTAAATGATATACGTCCTCGCCAATCAGCCCATCCATCGCGGCGCAAAGCTAATGCCGCCTGTGCGTCCCAGATTGCCTGCAAAGCCGCTTGATTGGGAGGTGCCGCTATTGCTCCAGAGACAACGATGCTCAAATCAATAACTCTTAGATCCGCCACGCTAAACCACGGCGACTCCACCTTGGGTTCATCGCTATCATAGCTACCATTGTCGTTCACGTCATAGTAATACATGACCATGCCGTTTTTACAGGATGCGTCCTCTGGGGTCATAGTCGTCGTATAGGATGCTCCGGGACCACCATCGACGGGCGTGTTAGAAAATCCGATCGTGTCCCTATAGTAGACGTGACGAAGTAGGGGTGAGTAAATGGTTACTCCATTTAGGTTAAACTCGAAAACGCCGCCAGTTTCGAAGTGTTCGCCAGCGATGACTTCGAATGCAGTTGACTCGATCGGACCACCGGCGACCCGTTGGTCTTTTATGGTAGCGCCGCTGAAATCCACTTTGTACACAAGTATCGCATGCGTTGTCTCAGATGCGGCAAAGACTCCGTCTAGATTGAGGTCAAGCTGCAGCGAAATGAGCCCGGACGCCCCCGTCAGCCTGCGCATTTGGGTCCCGGTGCCGGTGGCGAAGGCTCCGGTTTCGAATACGAGTCGATAGTCGGTACTCTCAATGTACGTCGTCGTCTTTACGGCTGTTGTCTCAATCCAATTGTCTTCACTCACCGTCCAATCCAAGGGTGAATTGCTGGCTGTCGCGGAAACTTCATTCGAGGTGCGTTTGTATGTTCCCAGCCCAAAATCATAGAAGTGAACCTCCGTGGCATCCAGTGAATCAAATGCCGAGTCCCCGACGTAGGCACGAAAGGTCTTAGTGTTGCTGTTGCCGCTCGGATCGGTCGCTACGACCGTCATTGTATAGCCGTATTGCGGCTGATTATGGTGCGCGAGAAAGGTGAGACGCCCGCTCACCACAAAACCTTGGGCTGACGGTGCGATACTAAGCCCAGATGGTGCGCCACTGAGTGTGTATGCAACATTCATGGCCGGCGTATCATTGTCAACGCTCGTCATGGGTTGAGAGATGCGCTGCCCTTCCAACCAAGTGTAGTAAAACTCAGTGGACCCGATACCGTTAAGATCGGGCGCGTAGTCGTCGTTTTGGATCGTGATTTCGGCGACATTCGCCGGATCAACCCGGCAAGCACCAGCGGAAAGGATCTTGGCGGTGAATTTCTCGTCGGGCTCGACTTTGTCGTCCCCCTTCACCTGATAAGTCAGCGGCGTAGTGGGCTGGGTTTGGCCGGCGGCGATCACGACCGTTTTTGTCCCCCCGACGTAGTCCTGATTGCTTTCCAAAGCCGTCCCATCGGTCGTCTTGACTTGCACGGAAATATCGACGGCGACGGCGAACTGCAACGCAACGGGAATGGTGACATTTTGATTCCCCACGTCCCCTTCGGTAATCGACGCATTGCTGATCGTGACAAGCGGAGGGTCCTGGATTGTCAGAGTTGCGCTGGCGTTATCTAAGTCCAGCAAATAAGGGACCGGCCCGGAACCCGGAGCGGCATAACTCAGCAGGTCCAGGATGACCGACTCCGGCACTTCGTCCACGCCATCCGCATACGCACCTATGTAGATGATCGATTGCCATTGGCCTGAGGCAAACTGGATCTGATACGGAAAGGTACTGGGTACGTAGTCGGCATTGGTTACGGTCCCGTCCTGGTTGTTCATGATCGCTTGGGAATTGGAAGCAAATCGAAAGTATACGGTCTGCGCCGGCGTGCTTTCCAAGGGCCGGGAGATCTTGAATCGTCCTTGCGAGATTCCTTCGACCGCATCGTCCAGACGGTCAACCCGATAGGTGATTGTCGGGCCATTCTGAACGGGAGGATCACCTGTTCCGCCACCACCGCCACCCATGCCGCCCCCTGTCCCACCGGTGCTACCTCCGCTCGTACCCCCGCCCGCAACACCGCCTGTCCCACCGCTGCCACCCGTACCACCCCCTGATCCGCCGCTCCCCCCCGTGACGCCACCGGCTCCGCCCCCTGCCCCACCGCCAGTGCCGGATGCCTGGCTGTCGTCAATGGTGACCATTGCGGAACTGTTCGATATGCCCACGCTGGCGCTCGACGTGACGCTGTCGATGACGAGCGAAAAAGTTTCGCCATTGTCCGTTACCGAGTCAACGTAGGTGGAGACGGAGACGCCCATTTGGTTGGTGCTCCCGGGGATTACGACGGTTCCCGATTTCCCTTCATAATCATCGTTTTCAGTTGCTGATCCGGCCGCCGTGTGCCAAGTTACGGTCACGGATGCAGAGACAGATTCGCTCAGGGCAATATAAAAGGCTGCCGGGGACCCTTCCAAAACGTGATAGTTCGCGCCGGAAGTGTAAATCCCTACCGTCGCAGTAAGTAGCGAACGGTCTTCCAATCGCTCTGCGAATAGCGCGCGACGGAATCCTTTTGTTAACCTTGGGAAGGGGGGGCATAGGAAAAGCCCAGGAGTCGAAGTGTCTTTTCCCAGAATCGCAGCGGCTTACGCACGATGTGGCCTCCGGAGAGAATTTTTGCGAGTTTTTAGAGGGAGAATTCCCCCCCGCTAATCGCCACTCGCGATTTTAGCGGATCGGAAAACAATGTCAATCATTTTTTTGGCTGGGGCCAATTGGCTCCCCCAGCATGCAACGGGTTTGTTGAGATTTTCACCCCGCTCCAATAGACGGAGCCCATGCGTGCGGGACTCCACTCCCTGCTGCTGGTCCTTCCGTTCTGCGGACCAATTCACTCGCGTGCGTTTTTCCACAAGCCGACAAACAAACGCCACCGCTCAACGCCATACCGGGCTTCAAAGCGGCGCTCTTTTCCAGCGACCCGCTGATTGTGTATCCGTCGGTCATGTCGACCGGGGCCGCGCCCGGGGGGCGTGTTTGTAGTGATGCTTTATTTGACGCGGCTGGGCGAAATCCCCAGCGACTTCGCGCCGCCGAGTTATGCACTGACTGGCTTCTGCGGAAACTGTGGCGAGCGGGCAATCCATCAAGATGCAGGCTCTGGCGAAGTCGTGAATGCTTGCCCGAATTGCGGAGGCCAATAGCCCTTGACACGTGCCAGGCATAAATTATCAATAATTAATTATGACAAGTGTTTATACAATATAATTATATTGTATAGTTAATTTGCAAAACTTCCCATCAAAGGAAGGTTGGGGAGTTTTGCAAACTCCGACTTAAGGTGGGAATCGGAGCCACGCTCTCTCGGACTCCTGCCTTCTGCCCACTCACTTTGTTTTTCAAAGTGAGTCGAGAGGACTTCATTTCGCAGAGTCTCGCTGGCTCGGCCGTCATTCTTGCGGCGGTTGCGGCGGGGTGAGGTCCTTGGGTTTGGCGGCGGTGCGCTCCGGTGTTTTGATGTTCTGCTTGGGGGCGGTGGCGACGTAGAGATAGGCGTTATCGACGGTCCAGGGGGTGCCCCAGCTTCGGCCGTTGTCCATGTTGATGACGTTATAGAAGAACGTGCTGAAGTTCACCGCCCGCCAGCTATAGCAATGCCAGCCGCCGAGGTAGTCCTTCTCGGTCAGGTCATCGATGCCTGGCTTGCCGAAGAATTGCACGCTGCCATCGGGGGGCATCGACATCCCAAGAGTGCACCAACTGGATGGCTGGAAGACCGGACCGGGAAGATCGCGGCCCCATTCGTCCGCCCGCAGGACGGAGAGAATGCTCGGCTTGATTTTGCCGTCGGCCCCCTGTTCCCGCTGCATGTGAAAGAAGATGCCCGGCCAGTATTCGTCGTACTTCCCTTGGGGCGTATGGCCGTACAAGCCGATGCGATAGCCGAAGGTCGGTCCGTTTCGTTTCTCCCACTGGGATTCCGACGGAATGTAAACGCGGCAGACGACGTTGGGGGACCAGGCGATTGGGATCTGCGTACCGGCGACCCCTTCCACATTGTGCAGCAAGTCATCCTGCTGTTCTTCGTTGCTGAAGCGGCCGGGGATGCCGGGGTTGAGCGACTGCATCATCATGCAGCCCTTGCTCCCTTCGATTCCTCCTGGCGGCGTCGCGATCCGCTTCACTACGTCGGGGGTTCCCCGCTTGCCCCCTTCCGCCCACAAGTTGTTGAGCGAAATGCCGCCGGGAACATTCATCTGCTTGTTAATGTTCCAACTGCTTTTGGGATGCTGCGGGTAATACTCAAACTTCTCGTCTTCAAAATCGTCCCCCGTCTTGGCAATCCGCAGGCCCGTTCCTGGAATCAGCAGCTTCTTTTTCGGCTGTGCGGGCTGGGTTCCCGGCTGCTGGGCACCGACCAGCGCGGGAAGGATGGCGGAAGAGGCAAGGGCCAGCGAGCCCATGCCGAATGTTCGGCGGGAAATCGTGGTAGGCATGATAGCGGCGGGTAGAAGGCCGAATAAGCGGGATAACCGTCACACTTTGCCGGAACGCGAGGAATAAGCGATTCCGACGGCAGCAACGGACAAACCTGAATATCGGAACCTGACGCTATGGGCGTGAAACTTGCGCTTCCAGGCCGAATAGTTTGACGCAATCCGAAGCAGCCAGAACTAGTATTGGCAATTGCGTGAAGAATTGGAGTATCCGCAGATTGAGTCCCTCGATGAGTTGGCTTAGACTCGGGCTCGTTGGATTCTCAATAGATTAGGAAGCAAATGATGCCTCGGTTGATTCCCATAGCCTGGTCGATTTCTGTTTGCATGGGGTTGCTGGCAACCACGTCCATCAGCCGGGCAGACCATTTCCGCGACCTGCAAACGGCGGCCATTGAGCAAAAAAAAGCGGACTGGGGACATTGGGGCCCCGAGCCAGGCAAATACTCCTCCTGGACCTCGCATTCCAATCGGCTAATTCCGCTCTATTCGTTCGGCATGGACTTATCTTCCTGCCGCGGGGAAAACAGCGTTTATCGCGACCGCGAAAAGCTGGAAAAACTCTACGGCTTTCTGCCAGAAGGAACCCTCAATCCCCAGGCGGAGTACTTTGACCAAACCGACGTCTTTGGCTTGCAGAAGCTGGCAGCCGAAAAGGGGAAGAAGTGCATTGTGCTGCTTGTGTTCGATGGCATGGACTGGCAAACCACCTGGGCCGCCGCCATCGCCAAGTCGGGGAAAGTCGGCTACCGGGAAGGACGAGGCACGGGCCTGCACTTTCAGGATTACCGGGGAACGCCGACCGATTTCGGGTTCTTCGTCACCAGCCCGCACGACGAAGGGACCACGACCGACGTCAACAAGCAGCGGGTCGTCACTTCCGGATCGCTCCGCGGCGGCTACGACCCCGCCAGTTGCGGCAGCACCCCCTGGGATACCTTCACCGATGCCGAGTATCCCATCGGCAAGGGAGCCAAATTCAAACATGCCTACACCGACTCCGCCTCTGCCGCCACTTCGCTCACCTGCGGCATCAAGACCTACAACGATTCCGTCAACGTCGATCCCCTAGGCCGCCAGGTGGAACCCATTTCGCACAAGCTGCAGCGGGAGGGCTATGCCGTCGGTGCGGTCACCTCTGTTCCCATCAGCCACGCCACGCCAGCCTGTGCCTATGCCCAGAACGTTCATCGCGACGACTATCAGGATTTGACTCGCGATATGCTGGGGCTCCCTTCCATCGCACATCCTGGCACTCCGCTCCCTGGGCTCGATGTCCTCATCGGTGGTGGTTGGGGAGAATCGAAGGACAAGGATGGCCCGCAAGGAGACAACTTCGTGGCCGGCAATCGTTACCTGACCGCCAAGGACCTGGAAACGATTGACACTCAGCACGGCGGTAAATACCAGGTCGCCCTGCGGACGAAGGGAGAAGCCGGAAGCGACGTCCTGGCGAATGCGGCCAGAGATGCCGCAAAAAACCATCGCCGACTGTTTGGCTACTTTGGCGTGAAAGGGGGGCACCTCCCCTTTCAAACCGCCGATGGAAAGTTCAACCCCACCATCAGCGCCGGCCAAACTCCCACGGCTGAGGTCTACAAGCCGGAGGACATCTCCGAAAACCCTCGACTTGCGCAAATGGCGGTCGCCGCCCTTGATGTCCTTGCTGCACGCTCGGACAAAATCTGGCTGATGGTCGAAGCAGGCGACGTCGATTGGGCCAACCACGCCAACAACCTCGACAACTCCATCGGCGCGACCCTCAGCGGCGACGACGCCTTCCATGCCGTCACCCAGTGGATCGAAAAGCACACCGGCTGGAAGGACTCGGTTGTCCTGCTCACGGCCGACCATGGACATTATCTGGTCCTTGATAAGCCCGAAGCCTTGATTAGCCCACCTCCATCCAAGCCGATGAAGTAAGATCCAACTTGTTGCGAATAGAAATCTGCGTCATCTGCGAAATCTGTGGACGCCTTCTCCACATTTCGCGGCCAGGTAATTCTCTGGCTCAGAGCGCCTTACACACTGGTCGAAAGGGGCTGTCCCGCCGGGTATGATGGAGCGTGGCAGATCGCAAATCCCACCTCTCCACCTCCCGCCTCTCCCGAGATTGCTATGCGTCTACTCTCCCTCCTGCTCGCATGCCTGATCGCCGTTGGCATACTATCTGTTGCGACCGCCGCGGACCCCGCGTGGAAACCGGTCGTCGTCCCCGATGCCTGGAAGAGCCCCCCCGACGGCGAGAACATCTTTCAGTGGTATCGAGCCGCCGTGAAAGTGCCGGCGGACTGGAAAGGGAAGGAGCTGCTCCTCGTCGTCGAGGCGGCTGACGATGCTCGGGAGTTCTACGTCGGCGGTGAGAAAGTCGGCTCGTTTGGGGATCTGCCGCCGAAGTACCGCAGCGGACTCGGCGGAACGAAGCAGTTCAAGATTGATCCCAAGCTAATGAAGCTCGGCGAAGAGAACCTCGTCGCTATTCGGGTCTGCATCAACCAGTCCCGCACCGGCTTCAATGTCGCCGCGCCGGTCCTATTCGGTGGCGATCAGGCAATTCGGATGGCCGGCCAGTGGGAAATGACGGCTGGGGACGACGTCGCCTGGGCCAAAGCGGCATCAAAACCGGCGACAGCCGCCTTCGCCAAGCTCGAAAGCCGGGCCGACGTGGAACAGTCGCTGAAGAAGCTCCAGAACGACGAAGGTCCCCTCTCCCCGGAAAAGTCCCTCGCCAAATGCACCACCCCCGACGACCTCGTCGCGACGATCGTCCTCTCTGAGCCCGAAATCGGTCAGCCGCTGTCGATCAAGTGGGACACCCGCGGCCGGATGTGGGTAATGCAGTATTTGCAGTATCCCAACCCCGCCGGCCTGACGATGGTCAGCCGCGACAAGTTTTTGCGGACGGTCTACGACAAGGTCCC
>CAYUJE010000096.1:16390-17517 GCA_964444865.1 uncultured Pirellulaceae bacterium
GCCAGCAACCTCCGCTGGGGGCCGGACGGCTGGCTGTATGCTTCGCAGGGAAGCACGGTGACCGGCGACATCAAGCGGCCCGGCATCGACAAGGTGCCGGTCCACTCGCTCGGCCAGCTCATCTGGCGGTATCACCCCGAGCAGAAGAAATATGAGATCTTCGCGGAGGGGGGCGGCAACACCTTCGGCGTCGAAATCGACGCCAAGGGCCGCATCTACTCCGGCCACAACGGCGGCAACACCCGCGGCTTTCACTACGTGCAGGGGGGCTACTACCAAAAGGGGTTCGGCAAGCACGGGGCCCTCAGCAATCCGTACACCTTCGGCTACTTCGAGGCGATGGGGCACCACAACGTGCAGCGGTTCACCCACTGCTTCGTCATCTACGACGGCGGCACGCTCCCCGAAAAATACAACGGCAAGCTCTTCGGCGTCGTCCCGCTCCTCAGCCACGTGGTGATGAGCGACTTTATGCCCGACCGTTCCTCGTTCAAAACCAAGGACATCGGCTACGCCCTCGAATCCAAAGACCCCTGGTTCCGCCCGGTCGATATCCAGGTCGGGCCGGATGGAGCGATCTACGTCGCCGACATGTACGAGCAGCGGATCGACCACGCCAGCCATTACCAGGGGCGGATTGATAAGGGGTCGGGAAGGATTTACCGGATTGCGGGGAAGGATACGAAGCCGGCGGGGAAGTTTGATTTGGGGAAGGAGGACGCGACTCAGTTACTCAAGCGACTGAATAGTCCCAATAAGTGGTTCCGGCAAACGGCACAGGAGGAGTTTCAGCGACGGCCAAAGGACAAGCAATTGGCCTACATCGTGGCACATTTCCTCGTCGACCCGAATGCCAAGGATCTGCCGCCGCTCGAAACACTTTGGGCGGTCAACAACCTGGCGGGCGAGTTGAGAGACGATATTGTGGTCAGGGTGCTCGACCACGCCGACCCCTACGTTCGCCTCTGGACGGCCCGACTCGCCTGTGACGACGGCGAAGTTAATGCTGAAATCGCCCAGAAATTGGCTGAGCTGGCTTACCGTGATCCGAGCGTCGAAGTCCGGAGTCAACTCGCCTGCTCTGCTCGGCGTTTGCCGGACTCGCAGTCGCTCGCGATCGTGAAAAA
>CAYUJE010000096.1:17617-20771 GCA_964444865.1 uncultured Pirellulaceae bacterium
TCGGTCCCGGTGCTGCTCAAGCTCGCCAAGGAAAGCCGCAACGATGCCCTCCGCTCCGCGGCTCTCGCTTCGCTGCAGTCGTACAAAGACGAAACCATCGGAGCCGATGTCGTTGCCCTCTACAAAGACCTCCCCGATCAGGTCCGCGAAGTGGCCCAGACGCTTCTCTCCAGCCGGGCCGCCTGGTCGCTGCTGCTGGTGAACGCAATCGACACCGGAAAAATCGACAAACAGACAATCGCCGATTCGACAGTTCAAAAGCTTCTTCTACATGGAGCGCCCCAGATCACGGAGCTTTGCAAGAAGCACTTCGGCGAAACCGCAAGCGGCGGAGCATCGCCCGAAGTCGTCCGCCAGCAACTCGAAAAATTGACGGCGATCATGAACACCGCCTCGGGCAATCCGTACCAAGGGAAAAAACTCTTCCTGGAAAGCTGCGGCAAGTGCCACAAACTGTTCGACGACGGCGGGAACATCGGCCCGAACCTGACGACCTACAAGCGGGACGACCTGCGGGGGATGCTGCTGAACGTTGTCAGCCCCAGTGCCGAAATCCGCGAGGGATTTGAAAACTACCTTGTCCGGACCGCCGACGGCCGCACCCTCAACGGCTTCATCGCCGACCAGGACCCGCAAGTCGTCGTCCTCAAGGGTGCCGACGGCCAAAGCATCTCCCTCGCCCGCGACGACATCGAAGACATGAAAGCCGTCAAAATTTCCATCATGCCCGAAGGCCAACTAAAAGCCCTCACCGACCAGCAGATCCGCGACTTGTTCGCGTATTTAAGAAGTACACAGCCGTTACCTTAGCCGCGATTTTTTTAACGCAAAGGGGCAAAGGCGCGAAGGCGCAAAGGATTGAAGAGAAGAAGAAGGAGAGAACGAGTGACGGAGAGAAACTGAGAAAAAACAAATCTCTCCCCATCTCTCTTTCTCTCCGTCTCCCCTTCCTCTTCCCCCCTTTGCAACTCTGCGCCTTCTCGCCTTTGCGTTAAAAAGAGCGACGTACAACCACCATGCAACACCGCCCCCTCGGCAACACCGGCCTCTCCCTCCCCGCTCTCAGCTTCGGCGCGTCGTCGCTCGGAGCCGAGTTCCGGCAGGTTGATTTGAACGAAGCGTTGAAGTCGGTCCATACCGCGCTCGACCTGGGGATGAACTTCATCGACACGTCCCCGTACTACGGCCGCGGGATGAGCGAGGTGCTCCTCGGCATCGCCCTGCGGGGGATTCCGCGGGAGCAGTATCTACTAGGGACGAAGCTTGGCCGGTACGACGCGGCTCATTTTGATTTCTCGGCCCGCCGCGTGGTGGAGAGCGTGGACATCAGCCTGCACCGGATGGGGGTCAGCCATCTCGACATCATCCTCTGCCACGACATCGAATTCGTGGAGATGAGCCAGATTGTGGAGGAGACCCTCCCCGCCCTCCGCCGCTTGCAGAAGCAGGGGAAGGTCCGCTTCGTCGGCATCAGCGGCTATCCGATGAACATTTTCCGGTATGTCCTGGAGCGGACGGAGCTGGACGTGGTCCTGTCGTACAACCACTACACGCTGCAGAACACCATGCTGGCGGATCTGGTGCCGTACCTCCGCTCCAAGGACGTCGGCATCATGAACGCCGCTCCGTTCTCGGCTCGTCTCCTCACTAACCTCCCGCTGCCGCCGTGGCACAAGGCGACGCCGCAGGTGCGGGAAATCTGCAAAGCCGCCGCGGACCATTGCCAGAAGCGGGGCGTGGACATCGCCCAGCTCGCTCTGCAATTCTCCGTGGCGAACCAAGACCTCGCCACCTGCATCGTCGGCTCCGCCAATCCCGCCAACGTCCGCAAGTGGGCCGAGTGGACGGAGCAGCCCATCGATCAGACCCTCCTCGCCGAAGTCCAAGCCATCCTTCGCCCCATCCACAACTGGTTCTATATTGAAGGGCGACCAGAAAATAACGACCCGTCGTGAAAATGGGTGCCACTGGCAAACGAGCCGACACGAGAAAACTCAACCATCCCAATTAACATCCTGTCGGCTCGTTAGCCAGTGCCCCCTCCTCGGGAAATGGGAGCACTGGCTGTCAAGCGATGGCAAGTGGTCTCAAGATGGTGAGTTTTTCGTCGCTTGACTGCCAGTGCCACCCAAAAAAGTGCCTCACTCAACACAATAAGCCCCCCCCATGAAAGCCCTTCAACTCGCCGAGCCCAAAGCCTGGCGTCAGATCGATATCCCCCACCCCGAAAAGCCCGGCCCCGGCGAAGCTCTCGTCCGGGTCCATCGCGTCGGCATTTGCGGCACCGACATCAGCGGCTATCTCGGCAAGATGCCGTTCTTCAGCTATCCGCGGATTCCCGGGCATGAGCTCGGCGTGGAAGTGGTCGAGGTCGGCGCGGGGGTGACGAACGTCAAAGCCGGCGACCGCTGCTCCGTCGAGCCGTATATCAACGACCCCGACAGCTACGCCAGCCGGCATGGCCGCCCGAACTGCTGCGAGAAGCTGCAAGTCCTCGGCGTCCACCGCGACGGCGGCATGCGGCCGTTCTTCACGCTCCCCGCCCGCAAGCTGCACGTCTCCACCAGGCTCGCCTTCGATCAACTGGCTCTCGTCGAAACCCTCGCCATCGGCTGCCACGCCACCAACCGCAGCCAGGTGGCGGCGGGGGAATACTGCCTGATCATCGGCGCGGGGCCGATCGGCCTGGCGACGCTGGAGTTCGTCAAGCTGACCGGGGCCAAGATCATCATGCTCGACATGAACGACACCCGCCTCAAGTTCTGCCGCGACGTGATGGGGGTCCTGCACACGGTAAAACCGTCCGACAAACTGGAGCAGGACCTTCGCGACCTCACCGAAGGGCACCTCCCCGAAGTCGTCATCGACGCCACGGGCAACAACGCCTCCATGTCAGCCGCCTTCGGCTACGTCGCCCCCGGCGGGCGGCTGGTGTACGTCGGCATCACCACGGAGGAGGTCAAATTCCGCCATCCCATCTTCCACCGGCCGGAAGGAACCCTCCTCTGCTCCCGCAACGCCCTCCCCGCCGACTTCACCCGCATCATCAAGCTCATCGAAGAGGGCCAAATCAACACCCAGCCCTGGATCACCCACCGCGCCACGTTCGACAACCTGATCGAAGTCTTCCCCTCCTACACGCGGCCGGAGACGG
>CAYUJE010000097.1:0-20379 GCA_964444865.1 uncultured Pirellulaceae bacterium
GCTGACGAGGAGGACGTCCGCTTTCTTCAGGGCTTCGACGATGCCGGGAAAACGATTCTTGTCCTTGGCGTCGGCGTTGATGATCGTCACCTCAAAGCCGAGCGGCTCCAGTTCGTTCTTGGCGAACTCGGGGAGCGTGATTTCGGTTTTGTATTCGTCGTCGCCGATCAGGATCACGATATTCCGCCGGTCATGCGAGTAGCGGAACGGCTGGCCGCCGACGAAGTCGGTGCTGGTGATGGTGGGGCAGACGAATTTTTCGATGTGCTGGATGATCAGCTCGGTCCCCGCGAAGTGGCTGACGAACGGGGAGCGGGCGGGGTTGTACATGGTGTCGGTCATGTCCCGCATCAGGACGACGTTTTTGCCGTTTTTGGCCATCTGCCTTAGGCCGAACGGGCGGCCGAGGACGCACATGTTGGTGTGGACGCCGCACAGGACGACATTCTTAATGCCGCGGCTCTCCAGCAAGTTCCAGATTTCCACGCCGCTGTCGCTGATGGCGTCTTTCTCCTCAATGGTCAAGAGATCGACCTGGCTCTTCCACGGGGACTTTGGATTCCTCCCCTTGGCGGCAAGCTGTTCGTGCCAGATTTTGTGTTCTTCCAAATCGTCGTCCTCGCCCCCGTCGGTCTGGTCGATGGGATACTTCCCTTTGTCTTCCTCAGGAATATGGCGGCACCATTCGTCAATCTGCGCGGGAAGATTCTTCGCCTTCGGTGCCGCCTGGGCCATTTTGCGGCCCGGATGATCCTTGTACGGATCCATGCAACTGCTCGGGGCATGGATGATGAACACCCCCTTTTGCCTGGCTGTTTTCAGCACTTCGTTGAGCCGTGGGGCCATTTCCGTCTCGCGGCGGACGGCGTTCAGGCAGTGATGGGCGTCCCACATGTCGCAAACGATGATGGCGGTTTCGTCCGGGGACCACTTCTCCTCGCTCTCCTTCACCTCAAAGGCCGCCCCCTCTTTCTGCACCCGCTGTCGTTTGTGCACGGTGACTCCCTCGGCAGCTTGGGAGGCGAGTGGCAGAAAAACCATCATGGCGGCCAGGGAAAGGAGGAAGATTCGCATAAGATTGTTTCCGCGGAAGAGGCGGGGGAGCATGACTTCGACAACGTTCCTATGAGCTTACCAATTGGCCGAACGGGATTCTATCTGGCCTTGCTGAGCAATTCACCTGTTTCCTTAATAAATCCTTAATTTGAATTTGCCAATTCGCGGAGCGACCGCAAGGCAAAGGCAACGTGCAGGGCCGTGCCAATCGGCAATGCCTCTTCATCTACCTTAAAGCGGCTATTGTGGACGAAGTGGGTCGCGCCGATCTGCTCGTTGCGAACGCCCACCCCGACAAAACAGCCGGGAACCTGGGCCTCGCCATAGAACGCAAAGTCCTCGCCCCCCATCACCGGCTCGATCTGATGCACCTGCCCCTGGCCAATCATTTCGCAGCCGATTTGCTGCACGAGGTCCCAACAATGGGCGTCATTCACGGTGGCGGGATAATCCGTGTCCTTCCAAATGACTTCGGCCGTGCACCGATTGGCTTGAGCAATTCCTCGGGCAATCTGCTCAACTCTCTGCTTGATGAATCCCAATCTTTGGGTGGTCAAAGCCCGGATCGTACCTCGGGCGGTCGTACTTGCAGGAATGACGTTAAACGCGGTTCCACCTTCAAGCGTCGTGATGCTAACGACGGCACTTTCCAAGGGATCGATCTCCCGCGACACGATGGATTGTAGTTCGCAAATCACTTTGGCCATGGTCAAAACGGGATCGATTGTCGAGTGAGGAAAGGCGGCGTGCCCTCCCACACCGTGGATCGTGATTTGCAAGCTACCGACTGCCGCCATAAACGGACCCGAGCGCGAGCCGATCGAGCCCGTGGGAAGATCCGGCCAGACATGCAGGCCCAGGATTCTCTCCACGCGAGGGTTTTCCAGGGCAAGACCGTCAATCATCGCCTTTCCACCCGCCCCACCTTCTTCAGCCGGTTGGAATAGCAGTTTTACGGTTCCTGAAAGCCGACTCTTGAATTGCGACAGCAGCCTCGCTGCCCCCAGCAACATCGCGGTGTGACAGTCGTGCCCGCAGGCATGCATTTTGCCTGGTACCTGACTGCGAAAATCTACGTCGGCTTCCTCGTGGATTGGCAAGGCGTCCATATCTGCTCGCAGGGCCACACACGGTCCCTGACCGTTGCTGATCCTGGCGACGACGCCTGTCGTCGCGACTGGGTAGTCGAAATCAATGCCCAAATCCTGCAGATGTTGGCGGATGCAGGCACTCGTCTTGTGTTCCTGGTAGCCGAGTTCCGGCGTGCGATGGAGTTGGCGGCGAATGCCAATGAGCAACGGTAAACTCTCACGTGCTTTGTTCAGTATTTGCGTGGAGTCCATGGTCACCGTCCTTCGTATCAATCCAACTGGCGGGTAGTTACCTGTGAATGTCCCTTGCTATCCATAGCTCAGTCCTTCAAACTTCACTTCAACCTGGCGAATGCCGACGAAAGCCGATGCGTCCGATTGCAGGTCCAGCGTCCCTTCCGTTGCCCGTTCCACAACCACGGCGATTCCAATTCCCAGCCCGAACGAGAAATTTGCGCCGATCTGCGCGTTGCCGAGCAGCTTATCTAACGTAAAGGACTCCCAGGGAGAATCGGGCTCGGCGCGGAAGGTGGGGCGGATCTCCAAGGAGGCCAACTCGCGGCGCTGCTGGGGATTCTTGGTTGGTTGCGTGAACTGAAAAAGGATCAAGCGGCAACGAAAATGCTTCCGAAAAACATCCTCGTAATATGACTTCAGTGAGCCGTCTCCCCGCGTTTCCAGAGTGACCATGAATCGGCCGGCTTGCGGATCCCGTATTTGCTGAGCAAGAATCGCCTGACTTCCCGGTTCGAGTCGCCAAACTGTCTTGGCCGCCCCACCAAAGATTCCCACCGCCGCCTGTGGCAAGCCAGGCTTCGAGTTTGCGGCAAGCAGCGTAACGCCGAAGGCGGGCTGATCCAGGTTGGCGAGAATCGGGCTGGCTCGCCAGCCTTTGGGATTGGGAGGGGCATCCAGTGGCAAGAGCTTCACGGGCTCGACAAAGTTTTGTTGAATGAGCGGAGCCGAGGTATAGGCGGGAACGCGGGCCACGTCGCCCGTCGTCTGGATGCGACTATTCGTGGCAGGAGAGTCGCCATAGAGTTGGAACAAGGGCTGTGCATTGCAGATGCTGAGTTCGCGACCGGTGCGATCACGAAATGTCCCTTGGGTGTCGATGCCGAGGAGGTGGAATATAGTGGCAGCCAAGTGTCCTGCATTGACGGGGTCGACAGCGGGATAGGCCCCTTGTTTGTCGCTGGCCCCAAATATCTGGCCGCCGGAGATCCCAGCTCCCGCTAGTACCGCGCTGAAGACGCCCCCCCAGTGATCCCGGCCGCCGTTGGCGTTGACCTTGGGAGTGCGCCCGAATTCCCCCACCGCCACGACCAGAGTATCCGCCAGCAATCCGCGCTGCTCCAAGTCTTCGAGCAAAGCCGTAAATCCGATATCGAATTGAGGCGCTAGACAATCTTCCATGCGGTCGAAGTTGCGGGCGTGCGTATCCCAGAGCGGGTTATCAACTCCCCGGTCGCCTGGAGTCCGTGGCCAATTCACCGTTACGAACCGGACTCCCGCCTCGACGAGCCGGCGAGCCAGAAGAACACTTTGCCCCCACTTCTGCCGCCCATATCGATCACGCGTCCGCGGCGACTCTTCATCTAGCGAAAAAGCGCGGCGCGCGCCACTGGAACTGAGCAGGTCCTGGGCCTGGTTCTGAAGCTGAGCAAAGGCCCGTAAGGAAGATGAGCCGTCCAACCCCGAGACGCGGTCATTGATCTGGGCCAGCAATTTGGAACGCTCGTGCAATTGACCCGCTGGTACGCGGCTGATGTATTGTTCGGCGAGCTGAAATTGGGGATTGGCCGGGTTGCACGTAACAAACTCGGGATTCCACTGCGACCCCATCAAGCCGCCAAATTGCCCCGCCTCCAGGTTGCCGCCGTTTCCGATGAAGACTTCCGGCAGCGTCACCGCCGTGAGAGCGGGCAGCTTTTCACTCGGTTTGAGGAGTTTTACCAGCGAGCCCATGAACGGCCAATCATCGGGGCGAGGATTCTCGCCGTCGCCACTGATTAGTTGTCTTCCCGTCAGCACCCAATAACCACTGCCGCCATGAATGTTGTTGTTAGTAAACAAGGACCGGACGACAGCCAGCTTATCGGCCATTCCGGCGATGCGAGGCAAGAGCTCGCTAAAATGAATCCCAGGAACATTCGTGGAAATGGGCTGAAACGGACCGCGGATTTCGGCGGGGGCATCGGGTTTGGGATCAAAGGTCTCATGCTGAGGCGGCCCCCCGGACAGCCATAACAGAATCACGCTCTTCGCCCTTGAAAAAAGACGCTTAGGGGTGTCATTCTGCTGCGCCCTTGCCGATTGATGCACACCTCCTCCCACAGCCAACAAGCCGGCAGCAGTGGCCGTCTGCAATAGGCTTCGCCGTGAAATCGATCTCGCAGGCACTTCGAATCCTTGCTTCATAAGTGTGCTCCGGCCTGGCTGTGGAAATTGGAGTCCCTTTCTAGGGTACTAGCCTATCGAAGAAATCAACATCCGGTCAATCTTTATGGTAGTGAATCAGTGGCTTTCCAGTGAAATCGCGATGATCGAGCGGATTCAGGCCATTACTTCGCAAGGGTGCTCGAGTAACCGAGGCTCCTTCCACCAAAAGACGCCACAGTCCAACTCAAAGCTATTCACCAACGTACTTGTTCAAAAACACCATCGCAGAATGGCGTCCGCAAAAGCCAAAGGTTGCCGGTATAATAAAGGCTCACATCGCCATCTTTGAAACCGTTTCTTGCCGCCACAAGGACAACAGAATCCTATTCAGGAACCTACTTTAATGCCGAACTTGAAACAGGAGGTGCGACCTTGGCATGCCGAAACCCCCGAAGCGGTTTTTGCCGATCTTGGCACGTCGCCCCGCGGCCTTTCTGAATTGGAAGTAAAGCGTCGACAGCAGGAATACGGTCCGAATCTGCTTCCCGAAAGGGGGCCGACGCCACTGTGGCTCATCGTGCTGCGGCAATTCATCAACCCACTGATCTATATTCTTGTCGCGGCAGCCGTGGTGTCAGCAATGACTGGTGACCTTAAGGATGCAGGCTTCATCGCGGCTGTATTGGTTATCAACGCGGTGATCGGCGCGTATCAGGAGTCGCAGGCGGAAAAAAGCAGTCATGCCCTCCGCAAGATGTTGCGCATCCACGCACAAGTTGAACGCGACGGAGAAATTCGCGAGGTAAGGGCCGACGAAGTCGTACCTGGTGACGTTGTCTGGTTGGAATCGGGCAATCGTGTACCGGCGGATATTCGCTTGTTATCGGCACAAGGTTTGGAAGTTGACGAGTCGCTTCTGACTGGCGAGTCCTTTGCCGTTGGTAAGGATGCAGATTGGAAGGGGGACGAAGCGACAACACTCGCCGACCGGAAGAATATGGCCTTTGCCGGAGCCTTGGTCTCACGAGGACGAGGCAAAGGAATTGTTGTGGCGACGGCAACGGCAACCCACGTGGGGCAATTGGCCCTTGACGTGCTTGGCAGTGGCGGCGGAAAGCCCCCGCTTTTGGTTCGCATGGAAAAGTTCACGAACTATGTGGCCGTCGGAACGCTGGCAGCCGCTGTTGTGATTGGCTTGCTTGGAATCCTCCTGTGGAAATACACGCTGGTAGAAACCTTCTTTTTTGTCATCGCGCTTGCCGTTGCGGCGATACCCGAGGGATTGCCGGTTGCGATGACCGTCGCCCTGGCGGTCGCTACGACCCGCATGGCGCGGCGTAACGTTATCGTCCGGCGGCTTACGGCCGTCGAAGGGCTGGGGAGTTGCACCCTGATTGCCACGGACAAGACCGGCACGCTCACCTGCAATGAATTGACTGTGCGTGAAGTTCAGATCGCACCTGGTGAGACATACCAAGTCACCGGGGAAGGTTTCGCACCCAATGGACAAGTGATGTTCAACGGGCAGCCGATTGATCTTGCCGCCGAATCAACAATTACCGAACTCATCAAGGCCAGCGTGCTGTGCAACGAAGCGGACCTGCACCATCGCAACGGCGATTGGATTTGGCGAGGCGACGCCGTGGATGTTGCCCTGCTCAGCTTAGGGCAAAAGGCGGGCTTGAAACGCCAGCTCCTATTGGAACAGTATCCACCATTGAACCAGATCCCGTTCGAATCCGAGCATCAGTTTGCGGCATCCTTTCACCATGCCGCTGGCGATACAGTCGTATTCGTGAAAGGGGCGCCGGAGCGGGTCATGGACATGTGTGGGAATCGGCTTGCTCCTAAGGACCGCCAGAACCTGGACCAGGCGGCTATCGACATGGCCAAACGCGGTCTCCGCGTAATCGCTGTTGCCAAAGGTTGCGTTGACCACGAGGTGTCACCCGCAGACGTGCCCGCGCAGCCATCCAACCTGGACTTCATGGGATTCCTTGGAATGATTGACCCCTTGAGGGCGGGTACCCGTGAAGCGGTTGCCAACTGCCACGCGGCCGGTGTGCAAGTCACGATGGTCACCGGCGATCATCGCGTAACGGCTTTGGCAATTGCCCGTGATCTGGGGCTGGCCGACAGGGATGACCAGGTCATCACGGCCTCCGAGTTGGAAGGCAAGTCGGGTCCGGAATTGGTGGATATAGTCCAGCGAGTCCGCGTATTCGCTCGAGTTACACCGCGCCAGAAGTTGGAAATCGTTAATGCCGCACGTGGAGCGGGGCACTTTGTCGCAGTAACGGGAGATGGCGTAAACGATGCGCCCGCGCTCCGCGCCGCGAACATTGGCGTGGCTATGGGCAAGGCGGGAACGGACGTCGCCCGCGAGGCTGCAGAACTCGTAATTAGCGACGACAACTTCAGTTCCATTGTGGGAGGCATCGAAGAAGGGCGCATTGCCTACGATAACATCCGCAAAGTGATTTATTTGCTGGTGTCGATGGGGGCGGCCGAGTTGTTGATGGTACTGCTGGCGGTGATTACGGGCCTGCCTGTGCCGCTGCTCCCCGTGCAATTACTTTGGCTAAACCTGGTCACCAACGGAATCCAGGGAGTTGCGTTGGCCTTCGAACCGGGTGAAGGAGACAGCCTTCGCCACAAACCCCGCCCGCCAGGTGAAGCGATTTTCAACCTTTTGATGGTGGAGCGGATGCTCCTTGCGGTTCTGTTTGTGGGTCTCGGAGGCTTTCTGGTCTACGACATAGCGTTACGGCTCGATTGGCACGTCGATGATGCTCGCAACCTATTGTTGCTGACAATGGTTCTGTTCGAGAATTTCCACGTCGGCAACTGTCGATCAGAATCGAAGTCCGCCTTTGCTCTCTCGCCGCTCCGTAGCCCGGTGCTGTTCTTCGGCGTGATCGCTGCATTCCTGGTTCATGTCACGGGTATGTACGTCCCTTTTCTCCAGGACATGTTGAAAACACAACCACTTTCGGTTTCGACATGGACAACCGCCATTGGCGTCAGTTTGGTTATTGTTCCGGCGATAGAACTCCACAAATGGTGGTGGAATCGGCGGTATCCCGACGAGAACCAAGCGAGCAAAGCCAGAATCGCCGCATGAACAAGCATCTTTCCGACGGCTGGATGATTACCTCCGGGAATGTCGGGGACTTTTCATGATTCAGACAGCCTTTTGAAGCCGACCCCGGTAGGGATGAGCATCATCGGTTATAAACAAGTGAGTTCCTGGGGGAGACTTTTTCAATGAATGCCGACCCGCTGTCGCGGCTGGAGCAAACGATGTTTGGAGCTGAGTTAACCCCTCGCTGCCTTCAGCGGCTGGAGGAGGTGTCCCAGCCCGTCACCGCGAAACGCGGTCATTTTCTGTTTCACGAAGGAGCGCAGAATGCCAATGTGTATCTCTTATTGCGAGGACGGATCGATCTGGCGATGACCGTGCCCGGTCGCGGTGCGGTGCGGATATTAACCCTTGGGCCCGGCGACATCATCGCCTGGTCAGCCGTTCTGGCAGAAGGCCAAATGACTTGTTCGGCCCAAGCCCTGGAGGATTCAGAGCTCCTTGCCTATCCGGGCCCCAAGCTGAAGGAAATGATGGAAAGAGACCATGATTTAGGACTTGAGTTTTTGCGTGCGTTGGCGGCGGCATTGACCAAGCGGCTCGTGGCCACCAGAGTTCAATTGCTCGACGTGTATTCCACCAATTTACCACCGCCCGGGAACCATTCGTGAAGGAGCACCGCATGACGCAGCTACCTGTTGCCCCAGTGCTGAAGTTTCTGGAGCGGAGTTCCCTGCAATTGTTATTCGACGAACTCCGCGGGCGGGGTTACGAGGTCGTCGGTCCGCGTGTTGATCAACAAGCCATTGTTTACGACCAGATCTCGACAGTCGACGAGCTGCCGCGCGGTTGGACGGATGAACAGGAGCCAGGAAAGTATCGCCTGGTCCCTCGTGGCGATGACGAGATGTTTGGCTACGTCATTGGTCCGCATTCTTGGAAGAAGTATCTCTTTCCACCGCTCGTCACTGTCGCCAAAGCCACGCGCGAAGCCAATGGCTGGGAAATGCACGACCCGCCCAGGGACTCCCCGCGATTCGCCCTCATTGGTGTACGGGCTTGCGAGTTGGCGGCTATCGCCGTGCAAGACCGTGTCTTCATGAAGGGAGATTACATTGATCCCGTCTATGCCGAGCGGCGCCAGCGGCTCTTTATCGTGGCGATGAATTGTACGCAGGCCGCGTCCACATGCTTCTGTACATCGATGGGAACCGGCCCCGAGTGCACCGCGGGATTCGATCTCGCTTTTACGGAGCTTCCGCACGGATTCACTGTTCAAATCGGTAGCCCCAGCGGCGAAGAGGTTGCCGCAAAGCTTCCACTGCGTGACGCCACGGAAGAGGACAGTCAACTTGCGGCCGCGCGCCGCGGCCGTGCGGTGCAACAGATTACTCGCCGCCTGAACACCGAGGGAATTCGTGACAAGCTCCTCTCGCAACTGGAGCATCCTCGCTGGGATGAGGTGGCGGACCGCTGCTTGAGCTGTACCAATTGCACCCTGGTGTGCCCTACGTGCTTTTGTTGTTCCGTGGACGATGTGACCGATCTCACGAACGACCAGATCACTCGCGAACGGCGCTGGGACTCGTGTTTCAATTTCGATTTCAGCCATATGAGCGGAGGTCCCGTCAGGAATCAGGTTCGCTCGCGTTACCGGCAATGGTTGACGCATAAGCTGGCAACGTGGATCGATCAATTTGGAACATCCGGGTGCGTGGGTTGTGGACGGTGCATCACCTGGTGTCCCGTGGGAATTGATCTGACCGAGGAAGTGGCCGCGATTTGCGACGACAAACCATGACCACCATCCAATTATCAAGCCCGCCGCTGGCCAACCCCTGGCTGTCACACACAGCTATCGTGGAAGAAATCCTTCCGGAGATTGATGACGTAGCGACCTACCGTCTGCGCCTGCTCGACGAGTCCAAAGCCAGCGTGTTTCATTTCCGGCCCGGCCAGTTCAACATGTTGTACGTACCAGGCTGCGGTGAGTCGGCAATCAGCCTGAGCGGCGACCCAGCACTTTTTCGCGGCAGTTTACTACATACGATTCGAGTTGTCGGTCGAGTAACGGAAGCAATTGCCGCGCTGGGAGTCGGTGGCCGAATTGGCTTGCGCGGCCCTTACGGTTCATTTTGGCCAATCGAAGAGTGCTGGGGACGTGACGTGCTCCTGGTCGCCGGCGGAATCGGACTTGCGCCACTTCGCCCTGTGATTCACGCCCTGCTGGCGCGCCGCAACGATGTTCGCCGGATGATTCTGCTATACGGGGCTCGTACGCCAGAGACATTGCTTTACGCTGGAGAATTCGCCGACTGGGAGCGGCGAGGACTTGAAATGCAATTGACGGTGGACCGCACTAACGACGCCTGGACCGGCAATGTTGGAGTTGTGCCGCTCTTGTTAGATCGGCTGCACCCGTTTGACCCCAAGCAGACGGTTATGCTCACCTGCGGCCCGGAAGTGATGATGGACTTTTCCGTTCGCAGCGCGCGCCAGCGCGGTTTGGCACGCGAGCGAATCTGGCTGTCGATGGAGCGAAATATGCAATGCGCGGTCGGTCTCTGTGGGCACTGTCAACTGGGACCCGCATTCGTCTGCCGCCAGGGTCCCGTATTTCGTTTCGATTCCATTGAACCTTACTTACACGTGCGAGATTTGTAATGGTTTACAGACCCCGCCTGGCGGTCATCAAGTTTGCTTCCTGCGACGGGTGCCAGCTAACGCTGCTTGACGCCGAGGACGAACTCCTCGCCATTGCAAATGCGGTCCATATCGCCCATTTCGCAGAGGCTTCCAGCCGTCTCGAGCCTGGCCCGTACGATGTCGCTCTGGTTGAAGGCTCGATTACGACGCCCGAGGATGTGGAACGCATCCACCGTTTGCGAGCCGAATCGCGATACCTCGTGACGATTGGTGCCTGTGCCACAGCGGGAGGAGTGCAGGCGCTGCGGAATTTTGCGGACCATCGCGAGTTCATGCATGCGGTTTACGCCAGGCCCGACTACATCCAGACGCTCGCCACATCAACGCCAATCTCCGCTCACGTCAAGGTCGATTTTGAACTCCGGGGCTGTCCGATCGACAAGCGCCAGTTGCTCGAAGTGATTGCTTCGCTCGTCGCCGGTCATCGACCCAAGACCTCGACCGAGAGTGTCTGTCAGCCGTGTAAACGACAAGGCACGGTATGTGTCGTCGTCGCCCAAGGAGTACCCTGCCTCGGCCCCGTGACGCAAGCAGGCTGTGGTGCGATCTGTCCAGCCTATGCACGCGGCTGCTATGGGTGTTTTGGCCCAGCCAGGCAGCCAAATCTTGAGAGTCTCACCGATGGCGTACTTCTTCCCGCGATGCCTGCAGCGGAAGCGGCGAGATTCCTTCGCAGTTTCAATGCCTATTCACCTGCCTTCCGAGCGGAAAGTGAGCGGCTGATGCAGATTGAGCTTCCTGGCGCATCAAGCACTGGGAGCTCCAAGTGAGTCAGATCTGGAAAACATAACCATGACGCCCCCCAAGGATACCGACGTTACAATCACTGTCCCCATCCTTACTCGCGTCGAAGGCGAGGGGGCTTTGCACGTTCGGTTGCGTAACGGCTTGGTAGACACTGTTCAGCTGCAAATCTATGAGCCACCTCGGCTGTTCGAGGCGCTGCTTCGCGGTCGTGCTTTGGAAGACGTGCCCGACATCACTGCCAGAATCTGCGGCATCTGCCCCATCGCATACCAAATGAGCGCCGTGCATGCCTTGGAAAACGCCTTGGGAGTCGTAATCACTCCGGAAATTCGAATGCTCCGGCGACTGCTCTATTGCGGGGAGTGGATTGAAAGCCATACCCTGCACATGCACTTGTTGCATGCTCCCGATTTCTTCGGCTGCGATAGTGGGATGCATCTGGCCGAGCGATTTCCCGACGAAGTCAAACGCGGCTTAAGGCTGAAGAAACACGGTAATTACCTGCTGGAGGTGCTTGGTGGTCGCTCGATTCATCCGGTAAATGTCGCCGTCGGCGGATTTTATCGAGTACCCAGGCGTGAAGAACTAACTTCCTTAATCCCAGATTTTGAGTGGGGCCTGGAAGCCGCCGTGGCGGCAGCGCGATGGGTGGCCGCTTTTCCCTTTCCGGATTTCGAACAGCCATACGACTTCGTCTCGCTCTCTCATCCGAATGAGTATCCGATGAACGAAGGAGACGTGCTGTGTTCGGACGGCTCGGCAGTTCCGGTGGCTCGATACGAGGAGTTCTTCGCGGAAGAACAAGTAGCGCATTCCACCGCGATGCAATCGATGCGTCTGCCCATGCGACGCGAGTATTTTGTGGGGCCAATGGCACGTGTGAACCTGTGTCGGGACCGCCTCTCGCCCACGGCACGAAAATTGGCCGACGAACTGGGGTGGACCAGCCCTTGCCGCAATCCGTTTCGCGGCATCGTGGCCCGCGCGCTGGAAGTCGTGCATGCCTATGAGGAGGCGCTAATGCTGCTTCGCGCCTACCGTCCGCCCGCCACGGCTCGGATAGCGTACGAATATCGCGACGGTGAAGGGTGCGCGGCCACCGAGGCACCTCGCGGCCTGATTTACCATCGTTACCGAGTCGACCACGAGGGCAAAGTACAGTTCGCCAAAATCGTCCCGCCAACATCTCAGAATCAAGCTCAAATCGAAGCCGACCTGCGGCAGTACCTTCCCAGTATTCTCCAGCAAGGCAACGCCGCGGCGACCCTGCAATGCGAAAGGTTGATTCGCAGTTACGACCCCTGCATAAGCTGCTCCACGCATTTCCTCAAAATGCACATTGAGACGGCATAGCCCGTGGCTGACGAACGCGAAGTACTCCCAGACGATGTTTAGGTCGAACGACGATATCATTTTTTTTGGTTGATGAAAGTGATTTCGCAACTCATCCGCTAGCGGATCGCAGACTGTCGTGGAAGCATTTACCGAACCATATAGGCAAGTATTCTGCTCATGACCCCCTCCACGCTTATCGTTGGTGTTGGCAGCGACCATGGCGACGATCAGGTCGGGTGGCTCGTCGCTCGCGAACTTGCCAATCGCTGCCTGCCGGGGTGCGAAGTCCGCCATGCACGCACGCCGAGTTCCCTTCTGAGTTGGCTGGATGACCGGGACCGATTGATCTTGTGTGACGCCTGCCGTGGAACTGGATCACCGGGAACTATTCAGCGCTGGCTCTGGCCGGCAGTTGGGCTCCAGCAGGCCGGATGGTTGGGAACGCATGACCTGTCGTTGCCGGGAGTTCTAAGTCTCGCCGCGCAGTTTGGTTGGCTGCCTCGCACCACAGTCATTTGGGGCATCGAGGTGGCTTTACCAGTACCCGGAACTGACGTCTCTTCGCTGATGGTCCAATCCGCGAACACGGTAGCGGGCCGCATTGAGGCGGAAATGGCTGCCCTGTGCCCTGGGGTGGCAGCGATGGCCAGTTGTTCGAACCATGTCTCGAAGGAGTGGACCGGCCGTGCATGAAATGTCTTTGGCATCTGCGTTGCTTCGTCAGGTGGATCGTGTTCTAAGCGAGCAGCCCGCAGGCGCTTTGACCGCTGTACGCGTCGAAGCCGGCCCTTTGACGGGCGTGGAGCCCTTGTTGTTGGCGAGTGCCTTCGAGCAGCTAACGAAACCTCGCTTTGTGGAGCCTATCGAGTTCATCCTGGACGAGGTCCCGCTGCAGGCTCGCTGTGGAGCATGCCAGCAGTCATGTGAGATTGTCGATTTTGTGTTTCGCTGCTCGCATTGCGATTCAGACGACGTTCGAATCACCGGCGGCGATTCTTTGCAGTTAGTAAGTATTTCGCTGCGACCGTTTGATTCGCCCTTGGAGCCTGCCTAATGTCAACCACTACGAAGACCATCGTCGTACGGCGGGATGTAAACGCCGACGCGAAAGCCGATGCCGCAGCGGAACGATGGCGTCTTGCTCAGCGGGGAACTCTCGTCGTGAATTTGGTTTCGTCTCCGGGTGCCGGCAAGACAACATTGCTGCAATCGACAGCGCGTCACTGGGCCGGTCGCCATAGCCTGGCGGTGCTCGTGGGCGATCTGGAAACTGACCGGGATGCCCAGCGTCTGTCACCGTTTATGCCCGTCGCGCAACTTACGACCGGGGGCGCATGCCATCTGGAATTGCCCCTGGTCCGGCGCGGCCTGGATGCAATTGGCGACCCGCGAGTCGATTTCCTTTTCATCGAGAACGTCGGCAACCTGGTCTGTCCCGCCTCTCACGATCTGGGCGAGCACTTGCGGATCGTTCTGCTGAGTGTTACCGACGGCGACGACAAGCCGGGAAAGTACCCGAAAATGTTCCGCACCAGCCAGGCACTAGTCATCAGCAAGCTCGACCTCCTTCCCCACGTTCCCTTTTCCGTCACGGCAGCAATGGAGGACGCACGGTTGATCCAGCCTGCGTTAACGGTCCTGCCGGTCGCCGGTTTGACGGGCGAAGGAATCCCGAATTGGTGTGCCTATCTGGAGAGCGAGCGAGAGCGGCTTTTGCGTAACCTACTCACGCCAGAAACCCCATGACTGCTTCTTCGCTGAACAAGCCGGTGACCAGCCAAATTGCAGCATTTCGCGTCGTGCTTCATGGCCGCGTACAAGGCGTTGGCTATCGGCCAGCCATCGCGCGACTCGCGCAGGCGCTGAACCTTACTGGCTGGGTCCGGAATACCGGCGAGGGGGTAGAGGTGCATGTCGAAGGGACTGGGCAAGCCGCCGCTCAGTTCGTGGAGCGATGCGAGGCGATCTGTCCGAGCAACGGAGCCATCATTCAAAAGAGAGTGAATCTCGCGAAAGCCGAGTCGAGTAGTAGATTTTGCATCTTGCAGAGTCACTCTACGGGCCCTTTGGCAACACCCATCCCAATGGACTTGGTCCCGTGCCGTGATTGTTTGGCGGAATTCGAAGAGGACACGAACCGTCGCCGAGACTACGTGTTTACCAGTTGCACGAATTGCGGTCCGCGCTATTCGGTCATCGAAGCGATGCCGTATGAGCGGGCAGCGACGACGATGAAGGGTTTCCCGCTCTGCGAAACGTGCAAAGCCGAATTCACATCAACTTTCGACCGGCGGTTTCACGCACAGACGACCGCCTGCGCCGCATGTGGACCTCGACTGTCGTCCAATCAAGATGCCATCACCGCCCTGTACGAGGGCCAGATCGTGGCGATGAAAGGACTGGGTGGCTATCAATTGCTGGTAGACGCTACAAATCAAGACGCCGTGCAACGCCTCCGGCAGCGAAAATCGCGCGCCGCCAAACCATTCGCCTTGCTAGTCTCCGATTTAGACGCAGCCGAGCGTCTGGCAGACCTTTCGCCTCTCGAACGTGAGTTGCTCGCCAGCCCAACAGGACCGATTGTCGTGGTTCGACTTCATTCTGGTCGCATTGCCGACAATGTCTCGCCCCAACTCTCAACGGTCGGACTCATGTTGCCGACGACGCCGCTGCACAGGTTGATCAGTAAGTCATGCGGACCACTGGTGGTCACCAGCGGTAATCCTGAAGGCGAACCGCTGGCATTCGACACATGCAATGTGGAGCGAGATCTCGCGGACATTGCCGACGCGTTTGTGCATCACAACCGCCCCATCCGACGCCCTATCGACGACAGTGTAGTCCGTGTCCTGGCGGAACGCCCAGTGTCGCTTCGGCTTGGACGAGGCATGGCACCGCTTTCATTGCCAGTCCCCGTCGCATCTCCCGAAACGGCAAACCAAGGGACCAACGCGACCGTCGATGGCTATCAGATGCTCGCGGTCGGCGCACAGCAAAAGGTTGCCCTGGCACTGTCGAACGGCAGGCAAGCGGTGCTGGGGCCGCATGTTGGCGACCTTGACACGGTTGCCGCCCGTCAACGCTTTGAGGACCACGCCAAAGATTTCCTCTCGCTGTACCGCACCAGGCCTTCGACCATTGTCCATGATCTGCATCCCGACTACTTCACGACGCGCTGGTCCGCGGAATGGGCGAAACAGAGCCAATTGCGAACCATTGCTGTCCAGCATCACCACGCACATATTGTCGCTGGCATGGTCGAGCAGGGATGGTTGTCTCGCGAGGTTTTGGGGGTTGCCTGGGACGGCACGGGCTTGGGATCGGACGGCTCAATCTGGGGGGGTGAGTTTCTGCTGGCCACAGCCACCAGTTTTCGGCGGGTTGCCCATTTGAGACCGTTCTGTTTGCCGGGAGGCGAAGCAGCGATTCGCACGCCCTGGCGAGTTGCGTCGGCACTGCTAAGCGACGTTCGCGAATGGGATCCAACACTGGCGTTCGTACTTCCGCAGGAATCCGCGATACGGCCGCTCCTGGACGATGCACGCTTCTCTCCGGTCACGACCAGCGCTGGTCGATTATTCGATGCCGTCGCGGCGATGATTTTGCCGCCCGAGTTGCTCGGCAGCGGTCAAGTCGGTTACGAAGGCCACTTCGCCGTGCTCCTGGAAGAAATGTGCAGCGAAAACGCCCCGGGCCGATATCCGTTTCCGTTACTAACCGCAGATTGCAAGTCATCCCAAGATATGGATTCAGAAGATGACCAGCCACGCATTCTGGACTGGCGAGCCTTAATCTCTGGAGTGCTTCGGGACTTGCTCAGAAACGTCCCTATCGGCGCGATTGCCATGCGATTTCATCGGAGCATCGCTGCTGGCATTGCCGACGTCTGCCAATGTTTTCCTCACCGGCCGGTTGTTCTTAGCGGTGGAGTGTTCCAGAATCGAGTTCTGCTGGAGCTTTTGAAGCAAGAATTCGCCAACCGCAGCGCTCCGGTCGGATTTCCGGGGGTCATACCCCCCAATGACGGCGGACTGGCCGCCGGACAACTGGCCATTGGTTTGGCCACTTTAGAGGCGGAACGTCGATGTGCTTAGCTGTTCCCGGCAAGATTGTGCAGTGGCTGGAACGAGATCCACTATTCTCGCAGGCCGAGATCGAATTTGGCGGCATCCGCCGCGCGTGCCTGATGGCCTGCGTCCCCGATGCGGAAGTCGGTGAGTACGTCATCGTTCACGCGGGCGTCGCGATCAGCAAGATCGACTCGCTATCGGCCGAGCAATTATTGCAGGAGTTATCGCAATTGTCCCTCCTAGAGGATCCACAAGAGGAGCCCTCATGAAATTTGTTGATGAATTTCGAGATCCCCGGAGCGCGCGAGCGTTGCTAGCCTCGATTCGACGCATGACAACCCGTCGCTGGACGATTATGGAAGTCTGCGGCGGGCAGACCCACGCCTTGCTTCGCTATGGCATCGAAGACGAACTGCGCGACATTGTGGAGATGGTGCATGGCCCGGGCTGTCCTGTCTGCGTTACTCCAGTCGAATCCATTGAGACGGCTCTTGCGCTCGGTCTTCGCCCAGGATTCATTCTTGCCAGTTTCGGGGATATGCTCCGCGTTCCTGGAACCAGCCACTCGTTGCTGCAATCCAGAGCTGCTGGAGGCGATGTTCGCATGGTCTATTCTCCTGTCGACGCCGTCGCGCTAGCGCAGCGAGAGCCGCAACGACAGGTGGTCTTCTTCGCCGTTGGTTTCGAAACAACGACACCCGCGACTGCGCTGGCCGTGCTCCAAGCGGACCAGCTCGGCCTCTCGAATTTCAGCCTGCTTTGTTCTCATGTTCGCGTGCAGCCCGCAATGGAATTGATCGCAGAATCAGCCGATTGCCGAGTGCATGGTTTCCTGGCAGCAGGTCACGTCTGCGCGGTCACGGGATACCAGTCCTATTATAGTTTTGTGCAAAGATTTCAGTTGCCGGTCGTCGTAACGGGATTCGAGCCGCTTGATCTCTTGGCGGGAATCCACGAGTGCGTTCGTCAACTTGAATCAGGCGAAGCCGCGGTTGCCAACCAGTATGAGCGCAGCGTCCTGGCCGCGGGGAATTCCGAAGCACGGCGCATCGTCGACGATGTATTCGAGGTCTGCGACCGGCCCTGGCGGGGTTTAGGAACCGTCCGTGGCGGAGGTCTTCAGCTTCGCGAACGATGGTCGCGGTTTGATGCGGAGCGCCGGTATGGCTCGGTTCCTCTCGTCATCTTTGATTCTGTCGATTGTCCTAGCGGCGACGTGCTGGCGGGCCGACTTCGCCCTCCGGATTGCCCACAGTTTGGCAAGACCTGTACCCCCGATAGTCCGCTCGGCGCGCCCATGGTTTCCACGGAGGGAGCATGCGCAGCCTACTTTCGCTATCGTTCCCTCGAGTCGATGGGCGCGGAGGTGCAACGCTGATGCCAGACCGACTATCGTACGCCTGCCCGGTATTGACCATCGGCGACACCGACCGCGTCATGCTGGCTCATGGCGACGGAGCCCGATTGACCCGACGATTTATCACGGATCGTTTGCTGACGCGTTTTCAACATCCATCCCTGGCACTCCTTGGCGACGCGGCCGTTCTTGCCTCACGTTCTGGACCGCTTGCCTTTACGGCTGATAGCTTTGTCGTCTCTCCGCTGTTTTTTCCTGGGGGCGACATCGGTTCGCTCGCCGTTTATGGCACGGTCAACGACCTGGTGGTTGCCGGCGCTCGCCCACTTTGGCTTAGCCTGTCGCTGATCATCGAAGAAGGACTCGCGTTTGCCGTGCTCGACAAGGTACTCGACAGCATCGCCGAAGCAGCGAAGTGCGTCGGCGTGGAGATCGTCACCGGCGACACCAAAGTCGTTCCGCGAGGGGCCGTGGACGGGCTCTTTATTAACACGAGCGGAATCGGTGAATTCAGTGGCCCTGTGCCCGTGGGTCCAGCGTCGCTCCGTCCCGGAGATCAGCTGCTCCTCACCGGTCCGGTTGGTCGGCATGGCATGGCTGTGTTGGCGGCGCGAGAGACTTTTGCGGTTGAACCCTTGCCGGTCAGCGACTGCGGATCATTACTTCCTGCGGTAGAAGCGCTACGCAGAGCGAACATTCCCTTCAAGGCAATGCGCGACGCCACTCGCGGGGGTGTCGCAGCGGTGCTTCACGAATGGTCCGAAGCCTGCGGATGCACGCTGGCAATTGATGAAAAACACATTCTCGTTACCCCTGAAGTGCGTGGCCTGTGCGAGCTTCTGGGCCTCGATCCCCTCTATGTGGCTAATGAAGGCACGATGCTGGTCGCAATTCCTGCTGAATTCGTCGAATCCGCTTTGCAAGCCTTGCGGACTGCCGAACTTGCCAAGACTGCGACCTGCATTGGCTCGGTGCAAAAACTTGGCATTGCCAATGTCACCATTCGACGTGCGCTAGGCCGAGAACAACCCCTGGAAGAACCGGCAGGAGCGCTCCTGCCGAGAATTTGCTAGGCGCAATATCACCTAGAGATAGGATCTTACCGAGTGCGGTTGAAGTTCGCGAGATTTCGTTCTGGTTCACCGTGAACTGGAGAATCAACGGGCGCGAGTTAGTGACTAAGTAGGGTTTGAGGCACAGGTCTGGCGGTGTAGTCAGGATCACCGGCAATGCCACGGTTGGATTCTTCGCTTTGGTACCAATCCCGGAAACTTTGCGCTTTGGAGGGAGCAGGTCGGAAGCGCCTAAGGCGCAGTCCGCCCGTCTCCGGTCTTGGTCCCTGAGTCGGCGCTCGGGTTGGTTCCCACCAGAGCCCTAGCATTCCAGCGGAGGGCGGCTGTGGTCGTCGAGGATGCCATACTCCACATTCGCTTCGAATCGCTGTTGTGGCTGGAGTTTCTTCCGGATGAAATCCTGGAAGACAACAAAATGGCAAAATATTGTCAGCAGTCACTTGAATGTGCCAACCGCTGTGTATAATATTCTGTACACGTACTAAGGCCCCGCTGCCTGCCGGTGGAAGGGGAGCGGGGCTGTGTTCTTTGGCATGTTGGTTGTTGCGTGAATGCCGTGTGGCAGGGGAGATTCTGCGCGCCGAGGAAAGTTCGCAGTGCTGCCACAAACCCGAACGCGCAAGCGAGGGATAGGCGTGTGGAATCGGTGTCCCGTCTTATTCCCTCGCTTGCGCGTTCGGGTTCGTGTGTGTGCCGCTTAACCGGGATGATACAGGGGTCAAGTCCTTGTAGGTCAAGGACTTGCGATTGGTCCATGAATCAAGAAGTGGCTGATTTGGGCCTGATTCAGAGACTTACGTCCAACGTGAATCCCTTAAGTGCTTTGTGTTCAAGGGCTTAGGAAAATCGCTGTCGACGCAACTTTTTGGCGAAAAAGACGCGCGAATCATGAATCTAGACTCCGGTTCTTGGCCCATGAAGCACTACTAACTCATTGCCCAAAAACGCCTTGCGACGATTGCGGACCCGAACTCCGCACTTCTACATTTGGAAGTGAAACGTGCGGCAGGCGGTCCGCCAGAGGCGGCGGTAGAGGGGTTGGTAGCCGGCGTGGATTTTGGCGTGGCCGGTGGAACCGGGTAGGAGCATGCCGCTGGTGTCCGAGAGGGGAGCACTGGCCTGGTAAGTGACATCCACGGGCCGCTCCATCCCGGTCTCGTCGGTCCGAGTGGCCATGTCACCCCCGGACTTAAGCGTGAGGTTCTTGGGGGCCGCTTGCATCTCCTGCTGCGAGATGTGCTCGATGGTGCTGAGCCGCTTGGAACCCGCCTCAGCAATGAGGAAGAGGTCCACGGGTTGCTCGGGGCGGACGAATTCCAACTCGTCCTGGTTGATGGCAAGAATCGCCTCAAGCTCTCCTGGCCGAGCGATGCGGCAGAGGAGCGTGCTCGGCGCGAGATAGGCACCGACATTGTGCAAATCCAGCGGCCGTCCGGACCACGTGGCGAGAGTGCCGTGAGTTGATGTGATGGAAGCTTTT
>CAYUJE010000098.1:0-20260 GCA_964444865.1 uncultured Pirellulaceae bacterium
ACCACACCCACCTTATACAACGCGTTTTCTGGTCCAGCGTATGGGGTCCACTTTAAAGATTGGGGGCGGCAAGTCCGGCTAGCCGCCAGCGAATGCAAAACTCCTGGAACTTTTCACAGCATGTGGTCAGTGCCGGCTCGGCGGGAGTCGCGTCCTCGCGGACCGCCAGCCTGGGGGGGCCCGTCAAATTGGGGATTCCCCACTGGTTGACCTGACTAGCAAATTGCCTCAATAAATCATCTTGCTCTTGAACAAAGGCTGGGTTAGTTGTGAGCCAGCCCGCATATCCCTGCGCAATCTCCGACATTCGCGACAAGCGGGACTCCGCAGTTTGAAGGTTGGCATTTGCCTGCTCTACAGTTAAGTCCCAGCCAAGCTCTTGAAGCGTGGCAGCGTCCAACCGCATGTCTGTCAGCTTACGCTGCCGTAAGTAGCCATAGACAACGGGCTTATTTCTCCAAAAACCAACGGTGTGGGTGTGGTCCCCCATAACGCTGGAGAGATCAAGCTCCATGTCCTTCGCCAAAGAGTCGAACGCCGTCGCCCCGGAGCCTAAGAAGAGCTGGCAGAGGAAATCCGCAGGAAGCGTGAAAAACACTCGGTCCTTCACCAATAGGTGACGGCAATACTTTTCGGAAATGTCTGGGGACGGCAAGCCTGATTGCTGACGTTTAAGGGAACTTTCGTCTGAGTCAGATGAGAGCTTGGAAGGCATTGCCATCGCCCGTTGTTATTGGTGGAAGCACCGAGGAATTCTACCACTTGTCGCTTTGGTCAGGAGCCTCCGCTGATACATTCAATGCCCATTGGAGCTTGTGCATCCTCCTGCGGAGCGGTTTGCATCCTTCGCCATTGCTCGGCGAGACAACTTCCCAGGACTTCGGCAAATTGCCGCTGGGCGGGAGCCAAATTGCCGGCCGGAGGAATAGAATCGGATGGATTACTTGAATCAGTCTCAGGAACAATCGCATCAGGCATAAACTCTCCTGGCTAAGGTTAGAAGGAAGGAAAGGGATTTTGGGTGGCTTTCGCGTCCCATACCCAACGATTTGCCTCCAGGAAGCTCGCTCCTTGGAGGCACGAATGGAGTCACCGTTTCGGAGTTCGACGATGAACGCGGCATCCGAGATTTAAGCGGCCGCCAGCAATGGCACCTGCTGGTCCGTTGCCGCTTCGCCATCGAACTCTTGCCAGGACTCATATAGTTCCCGGCGCAGTTGAGAAATACGGGCGCTGGAGATGCCGAATCGTCGTGCCACATCCCCCGTGGAGCGCCCAGCAGCCAGACACTGAGCAACCTTACGGTCGCGTCTGGACAGAGTCTTGAGCCACGCAGGAAAATCAATCCGGAACCAGACTTGATCCGCCACAGGCGTCCGGTGGTCCTCGACGATTGTCTCCTGCCAGCAATTCTCCTGGGGATCAAAGCGGTCCAGTCGCCCTAACCTGATTCGCTTTCGTTGCTGGCAGTATTGTGACGAGATGTCTTGAGCGTTTAACCGTCCTCCGACCTGCCGGCCGGCACGGACCTGAGCAACGGCGTATCGAGCCAGAACCGTGGCGAAGGCCAGACTTTCTCTGCCTTGCTCGACCAGGCGGGCGTAGGCGACACAAGCGTTGGCGACCGCTTCCTGCACGGCCTCGGCCTTCGCCTCGGGGCCGAGTTCGCGGAACGCCGGCCGGACATAGTTGACGATCACCGGCAGCAACGCCACGAACCGCTGCTGCCAATTTTTGGACTTCTTCCTTTCAAATCGAGTCATGGAACGATCTCCTTGAAGAATGAGACCGCCCCCAACCGGAGCGGTCAGGGTGATGACCGCCCAAAGTGGGCAAGTAGGACACGATTACTGCCAAACCAGTGAACGTCAGGAACTTCGGCGTTTCCGCAATATCTGCGGCAACCCCGATGCTGCAAAACGCAGGGCTTTGAGGGCTAAGTCGCCCTACCAAGTCAATATGCCACGATTCGGGGTGTTTTTAAGTTGACGTTAACCAGTTCATCGTGCCTGTCCGAGACATGCACATCCGGATGCCCGTTTGTTGCTTCGTACCGTTTTCCGAGAGTCCGAAACACAGGAAAACCGCATGGAGTCTTTCGGCGCGTCGGAAGATGTCCACCGACGCCTCGAATGAAAGCTGGTCGCTTGCCAGAGCTTGGATCGATGATGGCATGCGCGCATCAGCCAATCCAGAGTGACGCGAGCAAGATCGTGGCCTTTGACGTTAAGCTACTTCAATCGCGATTTGGTGGTCCCGGCCATCATCGACGAGTGTGATAAAGTCGTCGAGCAACTCCTTTCCATCCATCATCATGGGGCTGGCCGTCTTAACGAGGCCACGTTTGCGAATGGTGATGTGGTAGAAGGTTTCGCGATAGCGATAGTGGATCTTGAATTCTTTCCACTGAGCCGGCAGGCAAGGGGTGATGCGGAGTTTGTCGACTTCCAAGTGCAAGCCGAGCAGCGACTCCACGATCAGGCGGTACATCCAACCGGCCGAACCGGTGTACCACGTCCAACCGCCGCGACCCGTGTGGGGTGCGACGCCGTAAACATCGGCGGCTACCACGTACGGCTCAACGCGATAAGTGGAGATGTCGGCCGGCGTTGTGCCGTGCGAAATGGGATTTATCAGCGAGAACAATTCCCACGCCCTTTCCGCGTTGCCCATGGCGGCGGTGGCCATGACGGTCCAAATCGCGCTGTGGGTGTACTGGCCGCCGTTCTCGCGTACGCCAGGCACGTAGCCTTTGATGTAGCCGGGATTGAGATCGGATTTGTCGAATGGCGGATCGAGCAGCAGAATCAGCCGGGCATCCTGGCGGACGAGGCGGCGATCAACGCTCGCCATCGCCGTGTTGGCCCGCTCGCTCGTGCCTGCACCGGAGAGAATCGACCAGCTCTGCGAAATGGCGTCGATCTGGCATTCCTGGTTTGTCGCCGAGCCGAGCGGCGTGCCGTCATCGAAGTAGGCCCGGCGATACCACTCGCCGTCCCAGCCATGCTCCTCAATGTTGCCGCGCAAGCGGCCGGCTTCGATGACATAGCGATCGGCCAGGGCCGCATCGCCGCGCCTCCGGGCCAGTTCGGCGAATTGCGTGAGGACCTGAAATAGGAAGAACGCCAGCCACACGCTCTCGCCCCGGCCGTGTTGACCGACGAGGTTCATACCGTCGTTCCAGTCGCCGCAGCCCATCAGCGGCAATCCGTGCTCGCCAAAGCGGAGCCCGTGATCGATGGCTCGGACGGCGTGCTCATACAGGGTGCCGATGTCGTCGGAAATCTGCGGTAGGTCGTAGTTGGATTCTTCGTCATCGCGCAAGAGGCGTGAATTCAAGAACGGCACACGTTCCTCCAACAGGCCCGTATCGCCCGTGGTGACGACGTAGCGGCAAATTGCCAAGGGGAGCCAAAGGTAGTCGTCGGAAAAATGCGTCCGCACGCCCTGCCCCGCCGGCGGATGCCACCAGTGCTGCACGTCCCCCTCGCGAAACTGGTGGGCGGCGGCGCGAAGCAAATGCTCGCGGAGCAGTTGTGGCTGGGCGTGAACGAGGGCCATCGCGTCCTGCAGCTGATCGCGGAAGCCGAACGCTCCGCCCGATTGATAGAATCCAGAGCGAGCCCACATGCGGCACGCCAGCGTTTGATAAAGCAGCCAGCCGTTGGCCAGAAAATTGACCGAGGCATCGGGCGTTTCCAAATAGACCACGCCCAGCGTACGGCTCCAGTAGTGCCACACGCCTTCGATCGCTCGGTGAGCACTATCGACGCTGCGGAACCGCTGCGCGAGTTGCTTGGCTTCGGTCGCACCCCGGGCAGACCCGATGGTAAAGGTGATGGTTCGCTCCTGGCCGTCGGCAAGCGTGAGCGGCGCTTGCAAGGCAGCGCACGGATCGTATCCCGCGCCCACGCGGCCCGAAAGTCGCACGCGCTGCATGGCCGAGGGACTGGCCTGCTTGCAATTGCGGCCCAGAAACTCGGCGCGATCGCCGGTCAAGGTGCGATTACCTTCGCTGCAATTGAAAAACGCCACCCGATCACCGAATTCCGGGTGATACACATTGCGGGCGAGAATCGCGCCGGTGGTGGGATCGCTCTCGGTAACGATGTGCATGAGCGATTTGCGGCGTGAATCCGCGAGCACCAGTTCCCAGTAGCCGGTGATCGACAACTGCCGGGTTCGACCCGAGCGGTTGGTGATCTTGAGCTTGTAGAACTTCACCGGCGAGTCGATGGACACGTATACGCACAGCTCGGTCGTCAGGCCTTCCTCGGTATAGTCGAAAATGCTGTAGCCGAATCCGTGGCGAACGATGTAGCTGTTCCGCCCCCGCGCGGGCTGCGGGGAGGGGGACCAGAACCGCCCGGTCTCTTCGTCACGCAGATAAATCGCCTCGCCGCTCGGGTCAGAGACGGGATCGTTGTGCCAGGAAGTGAGGCGGAATTCATGACTGTTTTCCGCCCAGGTGTAAGCGCTGCCCGCTTCCGAGACGACGGTGCCGAACTGCGAATTGGCGATCACGTTCACCCACGGTGCCGGCGTGGTTTGGCCGGCAGCCAGCGTGGTGACATACTCACGACCATCCTGGCTGAAGCCGCCGAGCCCGTTGAAGAATGCCAGATCTCGCTTGGGGAGTTCGTCGAGGATCGGCGCTTCAGAGCGGCGACGGAGCGGTTTGAGTTGCGGGATGGTGATTTCGGCCAGTCCGCGGCGCTCGGCCTGTTCCGCCAGAGTACCGCCGTCGTCGGAAAGCACGATCCGCGCCACCGTTTGCAGGAGCGCACGATCATCTTCCGACATCTGCTCGCTACGGCGGATGAAAACGCCGCCCGGCCGGTCGACGAGCGATGCTTCGGGGCTGGCGGCGACGAGATCGACGATCGTTTCTTGCAACGTTTGGCGATAAACGGAATCATCCTCGTTCCAGATCACCAGGTCGACCGCGAGCCCTTTGAGTCGCCAGTAAGCGTGCGCCTGCACCGCCTGCTGGACCAGCGCGATGCGCTCGTGGTCGCGAATCCGCACCAGCACGATCGGCACGTCGCCGGAGATGCCGTAGCCCCACAAGCCCGATTGCCGCTGCCGATTGCGGCCAAGCACGCTTGCTTTGGCCCGCCGCAGGGCCGAGCCATAGATGATCGAGCCAGCCAGACGGCCGTAGACTTGTGCATCCGCTTCGGAGGCGCTCAATTGCTGCAGCAAAATGTGGCCGTGAGTCCAAGCGAGGTCGAACACGCGATCGGCCAGGCTGGGATCGCTGTACTTTTCGCTGAGTGCATCGACACCGGCCCGCGACTCGGCCACGCCAGTGACGATGTCGACCCGCACCGACTCATTCGGCTGCAACAGCACGGTCTGGCGGATGCACACGATTGGATCGAGCACCGGACCTGCACTGTTGGAAAGGGGCGTTCGGCCCTCCAGGGCGGCGGGCGAGGCAAGTGTTCGCCCACGGCCGATGAATCGCATGCGATCGGTTTCATACGACGGTTCGCCGACGGTCGTTCCACGTACCGCCATGAGATGCGTCATCCACGGCGGCCGCTCGTCGGCCGAGCGGGGACGCCGTGTACTATAGATTGCCTGACGGGCTCGTACCAATTCGGTTTGCACGAACAAATTGCTGAACGCGGGGTGGGCTTCATCCTGCGACTGGGTGGCCAGCACGACCTCTGCATAACTGGTGACTTCAAGGGTCCGCGGCGTTTCCGAGCGGTTGGTGAGCGTCACCCGTCGCAGCTCAATATCGTCTTCCGGCGAGACGCTGATCTGGGTGTAGGTTTCGATCTGATCGTCGCTGCGGCGGAACTCTGCTCGTGCCTGCGTGAAGATCGCTTCGTAGCCCTTGGTGGTTCTAGTCGTCGGCTGCCAGGCGTTCGACCACACGGCGCCGCTGTCGAGATCACGCACATAACAAAAGCTGCCGTAGCTGTCGCAGGTGGCATCCTCGCGCCACCGCGTGACCGCCAAATCGCGCCAGCGGCTGTAACCGCCACCGGCGCTGGTCACCGCCACGTGATAACGTCCATTGGAGAGAAGATGGGCCTCCACCGCCGCGCTGCTGGGATCGGTGAACACTCGCATGCTGCCGGTCTCCTCACCGGAAGCGAGCCGCGTGACGTTGGCCTCGCTGGCGTGTGGAAAGACCGGCGCGCTCGCCTTGGGAACGCGTTCCTGCAACAACAGGTCGGCGGCTCGTAGCATGGGATCGGCGAGGAAGCGCCGCTGCATCGGCTTATCGAGCAACACATACGCCAGCGCCAGCAGGCTCATCCCTTCATGGTGGGCCATGAACTGCCGCACGGTGACGTTTTCGGTGCCCGGCGGCAACCGCGAAGGAGTGTAATCGACCGCTTCAAAGAAGCCGCAAGGACCTTGCTGCCCTTCGCTCGCCAGCCGCTGCAGGTTTCGGCAAGCTGCCTCCGGCGCAACCATGAGCGCCAGCACGCTCGCATACGGAGCGATCACGAGATCTTCGGCCAGACCGCGTTTCAGGCCCAACCCAGGCACGCCGAACGCGCGGTATTGATACGTGCGATGCTGATCGATCTTATTGTATCCCGACTCGGAGATTCCCCACGGAACGCCGCGCTGCCGGCCGTACTCGATTTGCCGGCGAACGATGGCGCGATAGGTGCTATCGAGTAGCGTGTGCTCGTAGTTGGGCATCACCAATAGCGGCATCAGGTACTCGAACATGGAACCGCTCCAGCTCAACAGCGCTGGAGCGCTCCCGGCACTGGTGAGCAGGCGGCCGAGGGCGAACCAATGCTCCTGACCAAAGTTGCTCTGGGCGATCACGACGTAGCTGGCCAGCCGCGCTTCGGAGGCGAGCAGATCGTAGAAGCTCGCATCGAGCCGCCGCTCGCTCACGTTGTAGCCAATCGCAAACAGATCGCGCGAGGTATTGTACAGCAGGCCAAAGTCCATATCGGCCAGATCACGGCACTGCGCGGCCACTTCGTCGCAGAGTTGAATCCGCTCGACGGCCTGGTCCGACGAGGCCGTTACAGCGGCTTCGAGCTGCTCGAGCCAGGCTTTCCTAGCCGCAGGGGCAGCCGACAGCGCTCCTGCGATCAACGGTAACGCGGTCGATTGCAGTTCCGCGATCTCCCGCAAGGTGGCCGAATTGTCCATGTGATCAAGCAACTGTCGCAGCTTTTCGCATGATTCGGATTGTCCAGCCTCTGCCGGGACCGACAAGGCAAGCCACTGGGCCAGATGCAGCAAGTCGCTCTGGTGACCGAGGCAAGACCGCTGGAAGGCCTTCGTCCACCAGACGACCTCCGCATCGCTTCCGGCACCCGCGGCGATTGCGGCCGCGGCAGTCGCCAAGCGCACGAGCAAGGCGTGGGCGGCACTCAATCGCGTGGGAGGCTGTTCGAGAGCTTCGATCTGCCGCTCGATCTGGCGGACGACGTCGGCATCGACCAGCGGTCCGGCCGGGCCACGCGTTACATCCAGCAGCACGCGCAATGTATCTCGCAAACCGCCGAACAAGCGCGGCGGTAAAATGCGCCGGTCGCTCATTTCGGAGCAGCCAGTGCTCAGCACCAGCAGATTCGCCGCCAGATTGCCGCTATCGACTGTCGATACATAGCGAGGATGCAACGGAGCCAGCGACTGCGTGTCGTACCAGTTATAGAAGTGCCCCCGATATCGCTCCAGGCGTGTGAGCGTCTCCAAACTGTGCTGCAGGCGGACGAGCAACTGTGCGGCGGAGCAGTAGCCGAAATCGTAGGCGGCCAGATCGGCTAGCAACGCCATGCCGATGTTCGTGGGGCTGGTCCGTGGCGCGACCACCAGGTTCGGATTCTGCTGGATGTTATCGGGCGGCAGCCAATGATGTTCCTCCGTGACAAACTCCTCAAAGTACCGCCAGGTCTTGCGCGATAGCTTTTCCAGGAAGTGCCGCTGACTCTCGGAACAGCGCCATTCCTTGCCCAACAGCGGTCGGCTCAACCACCAGGCAACCAGCGGCGACGCCATCCATCCGGCGATCAGTGGCCCCGCGAAGAGCAATGCGGTGGGGCCATAGTAAACCAGTCCCAACAACGCCGTGGAGGCGATGGCCGGAGCAATCGCCATGCGTCGGAAGGCACCGTCGAGACGGCCGTCGGCCCCCCGTTCCGAATCGCTCGCGGTTTTCCACTCCAGCAGCCGCCGCCTCGTCAAAATCATCCGCCACAGCGTGCGGGCGATGGCATCGACACTCAAGTACGCTTCGTACGGCAAGAACACAAACGTCGACAAATTCTGCGCTAGTGGTCGCGCGAGCGATTGCAGTGTCGCGCGCAAGTGCATGTCCAGCGGTAGATCCACCGGCTTATGGAGCAAGTCAGCCAGTGTGGCGAAGAGCGTCGGCAGGAACACGACAACCGCCAAAAACAACACCGCCGACCCGGCCAGCGTTGGAGCAGCGAACCAAGCGAGAAGCAGCATTACCAACATGGCAATGGGCACGAGGGTGCGGCGGAGGTTGTCAAAGATTTTCCATTGCGACAACGCCGAAATCGGATTGCGCACGCGCCCGCCCGAGCGGCTCCACACCCACGGCAACAACCAACCGGCGATCTGCCAGTCGCCGCGCATCCAACGATGCCGCCGAGCGACATCGGCGTCGAACCGCGAGGGATACTCTTCGTAGAGCGTCACGTCGCTCAACAATGCGGAACGAGCATACGCCCCTTCGATCAAGTCGTGGCTGAGAATCGCGTTATCGGGAAAGTCGCCGCAGCATTGCTCGAAGGCATCGACGTCATAGATTCCCTTGCCAATGAACGAACCCTCGCCGAACAGATCCTGATAGACGTCGGACACCACGCGCGTGTACGGATCCACACCGGAGTCGCCGGCGAACAGCTGCACGAAGCGAGATCGCTGTGCGCTGGGCAGGCTGACGCCGACTCGCGGCTGCAGGATCGTATAGCCATCGACCACGCGGCGACGCTCCGTATCGAACACGGGCCGATTGAGCGGATGCGCCAGCGTGCCGACCATGCAGCGGGCGGCATCGCGCGGCAGTTGCGTGTCGGTATCGAGGGTAATGACGTAGCGGACGCCACTCAGGATCACCGTCTCGCCAACGACTTCGGCAAATCGGCCCTGAGCGCCCCGCAGCATCGCATTCAGATCGGCCAGCTTGCCGCGTTTGCGTTCCTCACCCATCCACACGCCTTCGCGGGCGTTCCAACGGCGTGCGCGGTGGAAGAGATAGAAAATATCGGTGCGATCCGCGGTATATTTCTCGTTCAAGCTCTCGATGCCTTCGCGAGCTAGTCGCAGCAGTTCGGCATCGGCGGGCAACGATTCGCTGGCCGCATCGACGAAGTCGGTCAGCAAGGCAAAGTGCAAGCAGCGATCGCGATTCGCGAGATAACGCACCTCGAGGCCATCGAGTAAATGCTCAACGCCAGCGGCGCTAGAGAGCATGGTGGGCACCACCACCAGAGTTCGCTGCTCCGGCGGAATGCCTTGCTCAAAATCTAGTCGTGGCAACGACTGCGGACTGAGGAGTTGCATCACCAGCCAGTTGGCTAGTCCTAGCCCCAAATGCGAGGCGCTGACCAATGCGGGTATGGCGAGCAGCACGAGCGTTAGCCAACTGGCCCCGCGCTGGTGCGACCACAGCAGGAAGATCACCGTCGCCGCGATCATCGTGATCCCAATTGTGGTTAGATAGCACGCCAGCGGCAACTGCCGGCGCAGCTTGTCGACCACCACTGCCAGCGAAAGCCGCATTTCCGTTAGTCGCTCCAGCACCGGTCGACCGCGATCGACTAGGTAGTAGCCCACATGCGCTGCGCGTTCGGCGGGCCTTTCGCGGGCCTGATTCTCTGCCAGTTGCACTGCCTTGAGTGCTACCTCGTATTCGGTGAGCTGACTGCGTCGGGCGATCCCTTCGACTGCGTGCCGATAGCGGTCGCGCGTTGCAAAATCCATCTGGGAATAAACGCCGGCTGGATCTCCGCGCAACGTCTGCTCAACCAGACTGTGCTCGCCGACGAACTTCCGCCAATCGTTCGCGTTCAAGAACCGCAGGCTATTGATCGTGTTACCAATCGACACTTGGTCAGCCGCCTGTGCTTGCCCTTCGGCCCGCACGAGTTGCTCCGTCGTCTGCCCTTGATCGGCCAGGCGATGCTCGAGCCAACTGTTGGCAAACGCAAAGTTGGGATTCTGTCCCTGTAAATGTCGCGTCAACTCAGCCAGGAACGCGCCGGAAAGGGGCGGATTGGCGCGGGCCATGTCGGCCAGCACCAGAATCAAGTCGGTCGGCTTATGCTCGACCACCTCGACCATCCGCACCGCCCAGTCACCAGCCAGATCGCGGTGGCGGCGGGCCGCGGCGATCCGCACGGCCACACGGCGCAGATTCTCGATCAGTGCTAGCCGCAGCATCAGCGGCAACGCCCACAATTCACCCAGCTTGAGCGGTACGACCGTTTCATAGGATGCGATGAAGCTGTTGAGGCTAGCCGCATCGATACGGCCATCGACGTGCGCGATCAACTCTAGAGCAATGGCGTATGCCCGCGGCAGGGTGGCTGCTGGTCCGCTCGCCAGACGAGGCAGTTCGCGGCTGTAAGAGGGGGGCAGCAGTCTCCGGATCGCCCGGATCTGTTCTTCCACCAAATAGAAATTGTCGAGCAGCCATTCTGCGGCCGGCTCGATCCGACGGTCCTGAGCGACCGCCGCCGTCACGAGATCGTAGGTCTCGTTCAGCACCCGCTGATTGTCATCCAACCGGGGCAGTAGTTGGTCGCGAGCCCGACCAGAGGCCAGCACGTGCACGGCCGCGATCGCTTTCGCATGCCGCTCAAGCTGGTCGATGCTGAAGAGTTCAGCTCGCAACGGCTGCTCGTCGGACGGATCAGGCAGCAACGATTCACGTTGGACCGACGCTCGCCAAGACAACAACCTCAGCAGTTTATTCGAGATTCCCGGAACATGCACTTAAGGCTCCTTGTGACTCTTGAGCCGTGTCGTGCAGCAAAGGCAACCATTAAGTATAGTGCGCATCGCACACTTCGCGTATTGGGCACCCGCGACATCACCGCGCACACGCTCGATGGGTATCCAAAACGCCGCGTCGAGCAAGCAAAGCACCGCTGCGGGCGCACTGATGCAAGCTGCGTACTTCATCAAGCGGACCCCAGCTTGGAACCCCCGCAACCGGCAGCGATAGCCGGGCGCCAAGGCACCATTGCCAAGAGTCGCGATCACAGACAAGGATTGCCCTAACCAACTCAGGTAGTTCATAATTCACCACCCATTTCGAATTGGGGGTTTTGCTTGTTGGCGATCGCTGATGAGTCCAGTGACAGCAGCATGACGTCCAGTTCGACGATCTCGTGTGGAACTAATTGCGTTTCACGACATGATGCGGATTGCACCGTGAGGACACTTGAGTCTCGGACGGACGGAGAAAGCTTCTCGTCGACAAGTCCTCTCATAGTTTTGTCTCGCTGGAATTCCACGATCATCTCCAACCGAACTGCATGGTGTCGCGCCTCAGCCAAGCGACACAAATGGCTCTCCTGGTTTGTCTAGTTGGCCGATCACCTCGCCGGTCGACGTACGCAAGTAGACGCCATCAGGGACAAAGTATGGTTCACAAATCATGGTCAGTGCCTCCAAAAAGGAACATTTTTTGCCGACGTATCGGCCACCGTAACGCGAGATACTCTTCGTCATCAGCGTTCCTACCATGTTGCCATCGCATTCAAGATTGCCACTTCTTGAACTTCGTCCTTGATTCAGCTGTGGTCCCTTCCCTAGACACTGTTCTGATCACTTTTTCCGAATGTGCTCGACGCAGCAGCCGGGTGCCAGTTTGAGGCCAACACCCGGCTCTACGCTGCAACATTGATTGACTTTCTGAGTTGCTTAGAGGCTCGCGAAGTCCAAATTCTTGTTGATTGCTTCGATCTTGGTCGCCGCGTGCGGCGCTTCGCTTTCCGACGTGACGCGAATCCTCATACCTGGCTTGAGGTCCGAAGATTTGCAGATCTCGCCATCACAGGTGACTATTACGTCAGCCGACAAAGTGCAAGTGTGCTGCTCCTTGCCCAGTTTGCCGGTCATGACCAGCGTGTCCCCCTTGATGCTGACCACCTTGCCGTCGTGTTGAGTGCTCGCAAAGTCCGGGTTCTTATCGAGCCCTTCAACCTTGGTTGCCACGCTCTTATCGCCGTCCTGAGTAGTGACGCGAATCCTCGTTCCTGTCTTCAGATCAGCCGCCTTGCAGGCCTTACCGTCCAAAGTCAGTTTGGCGTCTACGGCAAGCTTGTGAGAGTGCTCCTTGCCGTCCTTACTCCCTTTGGTGGTCATCACTAGCTTGCTGCTAGTGATGCTGACGACTTTCCCATCGTGCGTCGCTTCTTCCGCTTCTTTGGCCCCAAACGCAGGCGAACTCACGACGAAAAGAGCAATCGCCGCTACACCCAGCGAAAAAATTCGATAGTTCATGATTCTTATCTTCCATTGAAAAAGGGCACGGACCATTATCGAGGGCAAAATGCCGCCGACTTCCTTCGACTCTTTTGAGTCGAAGGTCTATTGAGTCTGTGCTGACGTGCTGAAATGCTTCCGAATCTCATTTGTGATTCAGTTCCAGCCGTTCGCCACGTCTCCAAACAATTCAGCGAAAGACCACGTGTTTGATTGGACGTCGCGGCAGTGTCATGTGAATAGTCGCGCTTTGTGTGCGAACCGAATCACGGCCTCCCAAGGGAGAGAACTGGCGACGTGCTGTCACATTTTGTGGGTTTCGCGAAACTTACAGGTTCATTTAGTTGTCGAAATTGCTCCTGGCAACTGGCTATGTTCATCTCAGATTGCTCTCCAACGTGTCATTTGCTGATCAACCGGTAATCGCAAAATGCGGACGCCAGAGTATTCGAGAGTTAAGGCCTGGCTGGCGGCGGATTTTCGCCAGTCTTCTTGACTTCCGTTTCCGTTTTAATGGTCGTCGTTCCACTGGGCGTGGCGATCTTCGTTTCTCGTGTGGTCGTAGACTTGGTTTGCTCGTTGCAGCCGACCAGGCCAATCGACAGGAGACCGGTGAGCAAAACGGTTGTAATCATGCTTTTCATATTCGATACCTTTGATAGAGATTTCGTGGCACAGCCCGCCGGCTTCGACAAAAAGCCGGCACTGATGTGCTATTCGTGTCATTCGCATCGGGAGATTTACAGTGCCAGTTTTTCCGCCGTGGCAAGGTGCGGTTTCATGGCGTGCGTGAAGTCGTCGAGCTCTTTCTCCGCAACTTCCTTGGTGTGGCCATAGCGTTCTTGCAAAATGTCCGCAAGTTGGTCCCGCTTGCCGGCAATGGTGGTCAGATCGTCGTCAGTGGCAACCAGCGTGTCTTCCAGGAGTACCACCGTTACCGCCGTCGGCTTATGTCCAGTTCGCTGTTCCTGAAACCGGCGGGCGACAGTGGCGAGATGGTCGGCGATTTTCGCGACAGCCGCCTTCCCCTCTTGCTTGTCCATAAAAACCGCCCCCTTCGACTGCCGGCCGTTGTGCTGAATGTGCTGTTTGATCAGCCGCTTCAATTGATCGATCGTTCTTTGTTCCTGAGATTTCGCGTCACGCCAGAATTCCTGCACGTCTGGCCGGCCATCGGCGTTGGCAAGGTACCGGTCGAATTCCCACAGGCACCCTAATCGCCGGCCCAAATCCTGGATCAAATTGTGATCGTGAGCCGTGACCTCCCGCGTTCGCTCCAGGCGTTCGAATACCAATTCCGTGGTGATTGACATGTCGCGACTTCCTTTCACCGCAAAAAAAAAGCCGATGTGACAGAACACCTGCAAGTGTTCTGTCACATCGGCTTACTTATTAACGAGCCCCCTGGCCATGCCAGGTTGCCCTTTATCTAGTCATCCGAATACAAATCCATTATCAGCCAAAGGTTCAGGACCCATGTCGCTGCTCTTTGTCCGAAGGTACTTATCGTACGCGGCGCACATTTATAAAACAAGGTCTCGGATACATTGTTTCACAATAATCCGAACTTGCTGGGGGAATAATGGGAGTGTTTACCGACTTTTGAACCGAGGGAGCCAAGAGCAAAAATAGACAATCGTCAGAGAGTCCCTAAATGGGGATGCACGGGAGGAGCCGCGATTTGGTGCATTGGGGAACTTTTGTTGGTAGAGTTAAAGCTTGCCAGGGTCAGCGTCGGACAAAGATATGGGTGCGACATGGCAAAAGCCATGTCGCTTGAGTTCGGCCAAATGTTTGCATTTGGCTTGAAAACAGCCCGAACGCGATCGGATCGTAAAATCTCATGTCCCAAACATTGCTGAATTGCCGCGCTCTGGCGACTGATTACGACGGGACGCTGGCCCACGATGGACAGGTACGGCCGGAAACACTTCTCGCCTTGCAGCAGCTTCGCTCCACGGGACGACGTCTCATCCTTGTGACAGGACGGGAAATGCCGGAACTTAAATTGGTGTTTCCTGAGTACAGAGTCTGCGATGCCATTGTCGCGGAAAATGGCGGTCTGGTCGTTTGGCCCGCAGAAGAACGGGAAGACGTGCTCGGAGAACCGGTACCCGAGTCGTTTCTTCGTGAAATTACTCGCCGTGGTGTATCTCCTTTTTCGGTCGGCCGCGTCGTTTTTGCCACGTGGCGGCCGTACGAAATAGATGTTCTGCAAGTGATTCAGGATTTGGGGATTGAGTACCAGATCATCTTCAATAAGCGCGCGGTGATGGTGCTTCCAAGTGGCATAAACAAAGCGACGGGACTGGCCCATGTGCTCAGGCATCTTGAAATTCCCCCGCAAAACGTGGCTGCGATTGGAGACGCAGAGAACGATCATGCCTTTCTCGACTCTTGCGCCTTTGCAGTAGCGGTGGAAAACGCCATTCCGTCGCTAAAAGAGCATTGTGACCTCGTTTTGACCAAGTCCCATGGGGAAGGGGTAGTTGAACTCGTGGATCGAATCCTCGCAGACGACCTGAGCAATCTTGGCCTGCGGCGGCCGCGACAAGCCATCGCTCAATCCCGTAACCAAGCATCATGAGGACACTATGGACGTACTTGTAATTGATGTTGGTGGAAGTTCCGTGAAGCTCTGGCACACCGGCCATCAGGAGCACCGCAAATTTGACTCCGGCAAGGATCTGCTCCCCGACGAATTGGTCGCCCAGGTGAACGAAACGGCTCTGGACTGGAACTACGAGGCGCTCGCGCTGGGCCTTCCCTGTCGAATCAGCGCCGGAAGACCGGTCGAAGATCCCCAGAACCTCGGCCCTGGCTGGATGGGGTTCAATTTTGCGGCGGCATTCGAACGACCGGTTCGCATCATGAACGACGCCTGTTTGCAGGGGCTGGGAAGTTACGACGGGGGCCGGATGTTGTTCCTGAGCTTGGGGACCGCCGTGGGTTCGGCATTCATCGCCGACCGACTCGTGTTGTCGCTCGATTTGGGCCGCTTGAGAGTCAGCGATGAACGGGTGTTTGAACTTCTCGGCGACAAGGGTTTTGAGAAGTTAGGTCCCAAAAAATGGGAACGCGTGGTTCACGAGACTGTTCCAGCGCTCAAACACGCGGTGATGGCTGATTATGTGGTCCTTGGCGGCGGTAACGCCAAGGAGGTAGTCGAACTCCCCGATGGAGTCCGACGCGGCCACAACCGGTCGGTCGTGGAGGGTGGCCGCCGATTATGGGAAGAACTATCTGATCCAGCGGTTCCCCAAACCAAAGAATGGTTGGTCTTTTGAGCAACTTTTTTCGCCGGCAGATGTAGTGGTTAAGGCCCTCTATGGGAGGGCAATTGTCTGCGGCTGCGAAGTCGCATTTGGAATGCCGGCGGCGTTGCGGCTTCGGCCCCCCCGGGAGACGAAAGAAGTCCTTCTTGATCTTCACCATCGGAAGCCGACATCGCTCCGCATTAATGCGGTCGCGCTGCTTGGTGAACTCCATTTCATGCGTCAGAAGTTTTTTCCGCTCGGCAAGCCACTGATCTAACGATGCGATTGGCGGATGGGGGATTGTGCTTGTTGTCATCAATGGTTTCGCCTTTGGACGTCGTGTCACCTTGCAAGCTCGGCGGTCTTGCTCTGCACCGTCTGGGCATCCTCTTTCATCTTGCCCCGGTCCATCGACAGGTTGACATTGACTTTATTGCTCCCCTTGCCGGCTGGGCTTACCAGAGCGAACCAGCCCCGATTAGAAGCCCAGACCGATCACAAGGAACATCAGCACCGCAAACAGCTTCTTCATGAAACATTTCGTTCTCGATTTGCCTTGGGCGACTTCGGCTCTGCCTTCGGTCGCTCGGGTTTCGGCTCTTTCTTCGGAGCTGGCTTCGGCTCCACTTTGGGCAGTTCGGGACGTGGTTCACCCTTGGGAGCTTTCGGCTCTGCCTTCGGTCGCTCGGGTTTCGGCTCTTTCTTCGGAGCTGGCTTTGGCTCTACTTTGGGCAGTTCGGGACGTGGTTCACCCTTGGGAGCTTTCGGCTCTGCTTTCGGACGCTCGGGTTTCGGCTCTTCCTTCGGAGCTGGCTTTGGCTCTACTTTGGGCAGTTCGGGACGTGGTTCACCCCTAGGAATCGGCTTGGGCTCGACGTTAGGCTTCCCCTTGGGCGGTTCCGGTTTTGTGTCAACCTTAGGCACTTTTGGCTCAGCTTTGTTTGGCTCAGCGTTGCCGCGGGGCTTTCTCGGCTTGGGTTCGATCTTGACATCAGGCTGTGGAGCCTCGATGGCCTTCGGCGGAGCGTCGTCCTTGCCGATCCGTTCGACCGGCTGGGCCATTATCGGCGTTCTGGGCAGTTTCACTTTGACCGGCTTGGTGATCCTAACGGACTCGCCTGGTGACGGATCAGCCGCAGCAGCCTCCAGTGTTTTCCGCTCGTCGCGAGCTGTGCGGATTTCCTGCCCCCGCTGTGAGATTCGCTCTCGCTCTTCCTTGGCCACTGGCCGAAATCGAATGGAAGCTTCCTTGCTCTTCACCAGTTCGTCGAGCGAAGCGGCCACGACAAAGCTTTTGTCGCTCTTAGTCGCACTCTGCGTGCTGTGGTCCCGCTGAGCTGCCCAAGTGCGCGGCGGCCGCGCCTCTTCATGGTCGCGCCGGTTGGCGAAATCCGCTTCAACACGGCTATTCCACTGCTGGTCATTTCGATTCTGCCAGCGCTGCTGCGAGTAAAACGGATCGTAGCCGTACCGGCTGGAAGTGAACGAAAACCACGGGGAGAATCCGCTGGAACTGTAGTTGGTCGCGTAGTAATCGCCGAAGTAATAATGGCCATAGCTCGGCCGCAGGAAAAGATGGCTGGCGAACACGGCCGGATTGATCACTATCATGGGCGAGTAAGAGAAGCCGCTCCGCGAGTAGACGTTCGCATTGATATAGACTGGCGCGAACAGGACGCCGCGCCGTGCAATCGAGTAATCGTAGTAGCCATCAATGTAAACGTAGCCGCGGGGCGCCCACACGTAATGGGCAGGAATCCAGACCCAGTTCGGCTGGGCCATCCCCCAGTAGCCGGGCCGCCAAGCGTATCGCGACTGATTCCAGACCCAGCTACCTGGGAGCCAGATGTGGTTGGCGGAAGGCGCGGCGACATTGGGACCAACTTCGACCGTGGCCGGCGGCTCCGGCAGATATTCCACTTCGCTCTCCTTGGCGTCGGCCCAGTATCCAGAAGTCCATTGAGAGTCTCCTCCCGACTTGCCCCAATACCCCGGCATCCACTGGCGACCCGGCGGCAATGCCCGCCAAATCCCGCTAACCCACAAGAAGTCACTCCGCTCATCGTCCCAGCCCCAATAGCCGGGGATCCAGGCCACGTTGGCTCCATCCGGTTTCTGTTCAGGCGGCAGTTCCTCGATGGACTCTGGCGCTGCTTTCGCTACTACGATGCCTGGCTCGGGATCGAAAGAGATGGTTTCGGCAAAGGCTTCATGCACGGGCCCGCGGGTGAGGACTTCCACTCCTTCCTCAGCGTCCTGCGGCCTCGGCTGAAAAGCCATCGCATGATTGAGGCCTGGTGCAACGCCCAAGGCCAGAAGTGTGGACACGATGCACCAACTGGCGATACGAGATAGATTCATGAGTCTGTTCCTTGAAAATGGTGATTGACTTGTGTGATGGGAATTCAGCCGCACCTTTTAGGCGTCACACAAAGCCCGACGTCACCGCCTTGGGCGTGTGGCCAGTCCGCTGTTCTTGCAAACGTCTGGCCACGAGGGCGAGCTGCTTGGCGATCGTCGGATCATTTTCGTTCATTTTTGTTCATTCATAAGGACCAACTACGCCAGCTCAAACCTGACCATCAGCGCATAAAAAAACCGATGTGGCGGAACACCCGCAGGTGTTCCGCCACATCGGTTTACTACTTAACTAGCCCCCTGGAGTACCAGGTTGCCCTTTATCTAGTCATCCGAAAAACAAATCTGTTGACGAGCAAAGGTCCAGGTTAGCATCGCTGCCCTTCGCCCAACACAATGGATCCTACGCCTTGCGTCTGGACAAAGCAATGGCCTTGGCCGTCACGGATGGAGATACTGTCAATAGTTGTGTTCTGAGAAGGGTCAGGCGGCGATTGCATTTCTCCGTTGACGATTTTTTCCTTGGAAGAGGGGAAGGAACTTCTCGTGGCCGTTGAGCTTCCTCCATCCCTTCTGGGCCGTGTGAGCGAGCTTAAACATCATCGTCAAGCTGGTTTTCAGGCTGCCGCTGCCTTTGGTCCGACGATGACGCAGGCGGATCGTGGCGAACGTCGATTCGATCGGGTTGGTAGTCCGTAGGTGCCTCCAATTTTCGGCGGGAAAGTCATAGAACGTCAGCAACACGTCACGGTCCTTGGCCAGACATTCGCAGGCGGCTGGATACTTGGCCTGGTACTTCTCCAGGAAGTTGCCGAACGCCTTGTCCGCGTCCTCGCGCGTGGCAGCCATCCAGATTTCATGAAGATCGGCTTTCGCTTTGGGCTGCACACTCTGGGGCATGTTGTTCAGGACGTTTCCGGTCTTGTGGACCCAGCAACGCTGCTCGCGAGTTTCACCGTACACTTTCCTCAAGGCGGCCAAAAATCCCAAGGCACCATCCCCGATCGCCAGCTTCGGGGCAATGCTCAAGCCACGTTGTTTGAGCCCCAGCAAGAGTTCCGACCAACTTTGTTCACTCTCTCGATAGCCATCCATGACGGCAATCAGTTCCTTATGCCCGTCGGGCGTCGCTTCCATGAGGACCAGGATGCATTGACGCTTGTTTTCCGCATCTTCCAGCCGAACATTGACGTGAATGCCATCGGCCCAGAGATAGACATACTGCTTGCCGCTGAGATCACGATGATTCCATTCGAGCCACCGAGGAAGAACGCAATAGGCTACTTTTTCTTGGTGTCACGAAACTGCGGTGTTTCGGCGAGCGAAAAAATCACCACCTCTTCGCCGGTCAGGGTGCTGATGTCGTGGTGCAGGCTGACCGCTTGGATGCCGGTGATTTCTTGAATCAACGTCTCCAACGCTGGCCGTGCGGTTTCGATCAGTTGCGTGCGAACTTGCTTTAGCAAATCGCGTCCTTTTTCGACCGGTAGTGTTTTTACCAGGTGCTGTTCGGCAGCGGTCAAAACACCCTGCAAGCGGACTAGTAGCAAGTCGCCAATCAAGTGAGCACGGACATCCTTGGGCCCCCTCCCCATGTACTCCTGCTGAAAACGGGAAATCCCTTCGCAGATGGCTGCCTCGATCTCGCCCTGTGTTTTCATATACGATCTCCGTGGGTCGTCGTGCAATTACTGGGGGTGACACGCCGCGGGGGACGAAAAATTGGATCGAGACTTTATCGCTGCTGAAGGTAAAAGCGTAATACTACACGAATAACCAGCTCATTTCACGGCCCTTGCCCTCCGGGGGCGAGCGGCACTATCTTAGATGGTGTGGGAGAGGCTGCATCGCTGAGAAGATGCAGTTTTTGCTCAGGATTTGAAGACGTTTGCCGGATGACTAAGTAAAGAGCAAGCAGGCCGTCCCTGCGGGCTCGTTAAAGAGTAAGCCGACGAGTCATAGTGCCAAAGGGCGTTCTGACTCGTCGGCTTTTTTTGCGCGAGCAAGGAATCGTCTCCTCGCTTGGGGATTTTTTTGTGATTCAATCACACACTATGCATGCGAGAAGCGAGCGAATTCGCTCATTCGTTTTCGATTCCGATGGGCAAGCAAAGGCAGTTCGTTTGGCTGGCAATATCTTTTCTTTCGGCACGATTGATGCATATTCTCGCAACTTACTGAATGGCTGA
>CAYUJE010000099.1:0-6225 GCA_964444865.1 uncultured Pirellulaceae bacterium
ACAAACGTCACCCCTCCCCAAACGGCCAGCGTTAAGAGCTGCGGCCAGAGTTGCCAGGCGGGTTGGCCATCGAGCATCACGCCGCGGAGGGCGTCGTTGAGGGCGGTGAGCGGGAGCAGGCGGAGCAAGGGATGAATTGCCTCGGGGAATCGCTCGTAGGAAAAGAAGACTCCGGAAAGAATCCACATCGGCAACATGACGAGGTTCATCAGGCCCGAAACCGTCTCTACCGTCTTCGCCCGGCTGGCGACGAGCAGGCCGATGCCGGCGAAGGTGAATCCGCCGAGAAAAATGATGCCAAGAAGTAGCAGCAGATTCCCCTGGCAGCCGACACCGAAAACCAGCCAGCCGAAGCCGAGCAGAATCAGCACCTCCGGCACGGTGAAAACGAGGCGGCTGAGCATGACGCCGAGCAGAAAGTCGCTGCGGCGCATTGGAGTCGCGAGGAACCGCTTGAGGAGCTTGCGAGTCCGCATGTCGGCGAGGGCGAATCCGACGCCCCAGAGGCCGCCCCCCATCAGGTTCATGCCGAGCATGCCGGGCATCAGGTAATCGATATAGCGAATCCCTTTTTCTTCCAAGTGGTTTTGAACGATGGCGGGTGAAGTTGCCGCGTCGGTCTGTAATGCGGCAATTCCCCGCAACTTCAGTTCGACGGCATAGCGGCCCAGCAAACTTTCCGCCCGATGCGGCTCGTCCCACAGGGTAAATTTCGCTGCGTCACTCGCCTCGACTTCAATAACGAGGTCCGTCTTCCCCGCCCGTAGCCGTCGTTTCCAATCCTCCTGGGGTGAAACCGTCAGCTTAAACCGCTGATCCTCCGCCAGTTTCCTTTGCAATGCTTCCGCACCACTGCCGACCAAATCCACGGCAATCGGCTGCTCGGTCGGCCGCTGGCGAAAGGCGATGCCGAGAGAGAGCGCCATGATGAGCGGAAAGCCGTAGACCCAAAAAATGGCGGCTGGCTCGCGATAGAATTCGCGGATGCGGGAAGCCGTGATTTGCAGGAGGGCGTTCACTTTTTCTGGTCCTCTTCGCCTTCTTCCTGCAGATGCCTTCCGGTGAGGGAGACGAAGACATCTTCCAGCGTGGCATGGCGGGTCGTGAGCGTGGAAAGTTCGCTGCCGCGTCCCTTCAATAACGAAAGCAAGCTGGGAATCGCCAGGTGCGGCTCCGTGACGGAGAGGCTAACGGTGTCGGCATCGGTACGGACCGCATTGACCGAAACGATCCGTTTCAGTTCTTCGTCCGAGATCACCGATTTGTCCCCGATGGAAAAATCGACGACATGCTCCCCCCCAAGGCGGGAAATCAACTCCTTGGGTGAGCCAAGGGCAATCACCTTCCCCTGATCAACAACCGCCACCCGGTCGCAAAGCCGTTCCGCTTCGTCCATGTAATGCGTGGTGATCATTACCGTGCGGCCCGATTTGCGAAAGGCGTGGATAATTTCCCACAATTGTCGGCGCGACTGCGGATCGAGTCCCGTCGTCGGTTCATCGAGGAAGAGTATTTGTGGATCTCCGACAATGGCCAGCGCCACCGCCAGCCGTTGCTTCTGTCCTCCGGAGAGGTTTTTAATCCACGAGTTCGCTTTGTCTTCCAGGGAGACGCGGGCAATGGCTTCCTCGGGCGTGAGCCCCTGCGGATAAAAACTGCGGAAGAGGCCAACCGTCTCCCGGACGGTCAACTTCTCGGAAAGCTGCGTTTCTTGCAGCGAGATGCCAATGATTTGGCGGATGGCTGCATCGTCCCGCCCCCACTGGCGTCCCAGGATCTCGACCTGCCCCGAAGTGGCGTCGAGCAGTCCCTCCAAGATTTCCATTGTGGTGGTTTTGCCGGCTCCATTCGGCCCGAGGAGGCCAAAGCACTCGCCGACATGCACTTGCAGGTCGACGCCGCACACCGCGTCGACCGGCGGTCGGCCGTCGTAGCGTTTGGTCAGTTGCGTGCAGAGAATTGCCCCATTCATGCGGGGATTATAAGGGGCAACCTCGGACGACCGAAGGGTGCGAAGGGATAGCTACCCCGCCCTCGACGGGTTTCCGGCCGCAGTGGTAAGATACGAGATTCAAATTTTCCCGTTTTTCGCCCTTTAGAGGGGCTCGCCGCTAGTGATCATCATTCTCAAATCAGACGCTTCGGAAGACCAGATTGGCCATGTCGTAGAGAGCGTGGAAGGGCTGGGATTTAAGGCCCACCTGAGCCGCGGCACATTTCGGACGATTATCGGCCTGATTGGGGATGAAACGAAGATTAACGCGGATTCGCTCCGGGCGATTCCAGGGGTGCAAGACGTGATTCCCGTACTTCCGCCGTATAAACTCGCCAGCAAAGAAGCCCATCCGCAGCCGAGCGTGGTGGATGTATCGGGAGTGAAGATAGGGGGCGGAAGCCTTGCCATGATTGCCGGACCCTGTGCCGTCGAGGACCGGGCGCGGATGGAGTCCATTGCCGCCTCGGTCAAAGCCGCGGGAGCGAACATTTTTCGCGGCGGGGCATACAAACCGCGGACGAGCCCTTATGCCTACCAAGGAATGGGCGAAGACGGGCTAAAGCTGCTCCGCGAAGTTGGCGACAAATACGGGATGCCAGTCGTCACCGAAGTGACCGACCCGCGCTGTGTGGATGTGGTCGCCAAGTATGCCGACATGATTCAGGTCGGTGCCCGGAACATGCAGAACTTTGTGCTCCTGACGGAAGTCGGCAGGACCAAGCGTCCGGTGCTTCTCAAGCGCGGGATGAGCGCTACGGTGCAGGACCTGTTAATGAGCGCGGAATACATCCTGTCGCAGGGGAACAGCCAGGTGGTGCTGTGCGAACGCGGAGTGAAGGGCTTTGATAGCGCCACACGCAATCTTTATGACGTTGCTTCCGTCGCCGTGGTGAAGGGACTCTCGCATCTGCCGATTATTGTGGACCCCAGCCATGCGACCGGCCGGCCCGATTTGATTCCGCCGTGTGCTCTCGCTGGAATAGCCGTGGGAGCCGACGGCGTCCACATCGAAGTTCATGACTGCCCCGAAAAAGCGAAGTCCGATGGGCCCCAAGCTCTGTTGCCCAAGCAATATGCGGAGTTGATGACGCAGATCGCAAAGCTGGCGGAATTGTTCGGGAAGAAGATTTCGGCTGGACCCTCGAAGTAGGTCTTTTCAAGAACAGGACAAGAAATGAGACGTCCGTTTGTGGCAGGCAACTGGAAGATGAATCTCAATCGGGCTCAAGCCGTTGAGTTGGCTGCTGCTTTGGCGGCGCAAGCGGGCGAGCAGGGGCATGTAGAGATCGGAGTCTGCCCACCGAGCATCTATCTGGAAGCAGTCAAGCAGGCATTGCGAGATTCGCCGATCGGTCTGGGGGCTCAAAACTGCTATCACGAGGCCAAGGGAGCCTTCACGGGAGAAGTCAGCCCGGCCATGCTGGTGGATCAAGGGTGCAAATACGTCATTTTGGGCCATAGCGAGCGGCGGCATATCTTCAAAGAAACCAGCCAGGACGTCAATAAAAAAGTATTAGCGGCGTTGGCGGCTGGATTGACGCCGATTGTCTGCGTGGGCGAGCTTCTGGAAGAACGCAAGGCGGGCCGGACGCAAGCTGTCGTCCAGGAGCAGTTTGACGGCTCCCTGGCGGGGCTTTCGGCGGATCAGGCGGGAAAAATCGTGATTGCCTATGAGCCGGTTTGGGCTATCGGCACCGGGGTGGTGGCCACGCCCGAACAGGCCGAGGAGGTCCATGCCGACCTTCGCAAATTGCTGCAAAGCCGCTATACTCCGGCAGTTGCAGAAAGCGTCCGGATCCAGTACGGCGGCAGCGTGACGGCCGACAATGCCAAGACTTTGCTTTCCCAGCCGAATATCGATGGGGCCTTGGTTGGCGGTGCGTCGCTCAAGGTGGAAAGCTTTTTGGGAATTCTCGCCGCAGCAAAGTAATTCACAAACCCGAAGCGCCAGCGAGAGTTTGGTAATCAATCAAGGAATCGTTCGATGATGTTCACTCCTCTGCTCGCCGAGTTTTCGGCTTGGCACTATCTCTATACCATTTGGCTTTCTTTTCTCTCCATTTTTCTCATTTTGATTGTTTTGGTGCAGCGCGGGCGCGGCGGCGGTCTGACTGGTGCGCTCGGGGGGATGGGGGGCCAAAGCGCGTTCGGCACTAAGGCGGGGGACATGTTCACCAAGATCACCATTGGCGTTGCCATTGTTTGGGTTCTTACCACGATGCTGATTATCCGATTCGTCGGCAGTCAGTCGCAGACGGGTGGCCTGAGCACGGTGACGTCGTCCGGCGATCCTGTTGTGAAGTCCGGTGAAAAATCGGGCAAGTCCAAGACCGAGGACAAGGAAGAAAAGAGCGGAGCGAGCAAATCGCCTGAAACCAAGACCCCGGAATCAAAATCGCCCGCGAAGTCCGACAGCGAGAAAAAGTAGGACGCTACAATCGCGATGCAAGTCCGGGGCAAATCCCGGCCTCTTCGATGACGAGTCACTGTTGACCTGACTGCCTCCTTTTCCATACCGCTTTCCAGGAGTTCCATTTCTTGCTTCTCAGCATGACCGGCCACGGAGAAGCTCATCGCCACCAGACCGGAATGGCGATTGCGGTGGAGATTCGCACTGTCAACAATCGCTATTTCAAGCTCAGCACGAGGTGCAGCGAAGGGTATGCTTCGCTTGAGCCCCTCGTGGAAGCGGTCGTCCGCGAGCATGTCCGCCGAGGTACCGTCCAGATTAATCTGCGAGTGGACCGGGAGTTGACTAGCGACGACTATCGGCTGAACGAATCGGTGCTGCGTGGCTATATGAAGCAGCTCGATGCAATCTTGCACCAGCATGGCTCCGGCGAGCCAGCACGGTTTGATGCTCTCCTCGCGCTGCCGGGTGTGGTGGATGAACTCGGCGCGACTTTTGACGCAGCCGAATCTCACTGGCCCCTGATTGAGCCGGTGCTGAGCGAAGCCCTGACCAGTTTGGCCCGAATGCGGTCCGAAGAAGGGAAGGCGATGCTTGCGGATTTGAATTCAAACCTTCAATCCATTGCTCGGGAACTGAATCATATCGAGGTTCGCGCACCCCTGGTGATTGAAGGTTATCGCGGTCGGATTCAGGAGCGGCTGGCAAAAATGATGGCGGAATTCGGTGTCAGTATTGGCCCGGCAGATGTGGCCCGCGAAGTGGGCCTGTTTGCCGAACGGACCGACATTTCCGAAGAAATCGTACGGCTCAAGTGCCACCTGGAGCAGTTCGACAAAGTGATGCATAAGGAGGAAACACCGGGCCGCAAGCTCGATTTCCTGACCCAGGAAATGTTTCGCGAAACCAACACCATCGGCTCCAAAGCCAACGACGCCGACATCGCCCGCCACGTCATTGAAATCAAGTCCATCATCGAGCGAATCCGGGAAATGGTCCAAAATGTGGAGTAGAGTTTATGTGGTGGGGTAGGCTTCCAGCCTGCCCAGATTGCACTCCATTCCACCCATCCGCCATGTCCACAGCTACACCCCCCTTTCATCCCGCTGTCGCCATGACTTCCGAGCCGACCAGTCCGAAAGCGACCCGCACCGGCGGACTGGTAATTATCTCTGGCCCGTCGGGAGCTGGCAAAAGCACGGTGGTGCATGAACTGCTGCGTCAGAAGCAATTGCCCCTGGTCCTGAGCGTTTCGGCGACCACTAGGGCTCCGCGGCCGGGTGAAACGGATGGCGTTAATTACCATTTCCTCTCCAAGGATGACTTCCAGCGACGGCGGGAAGCTGGGGAGTTCCTGGAATTCAAGGAGGTTTTCGGCCGTGGCGACTGGTACGGGACGCTCCAAAGCGAAGTGGCGTCTGGACTTGAAGCCGGAAAATGGGTAATCTTAGAGATTGACGTGGAAGGGGCCATGAGCGTCCTGGCCGCCCACCCCGATGCGGTCACCATCTTCATCCACTGCGGCTCGCTGGAGGAACTCGAGCGACGCCTGCGGCAGCGGAACACCGAAAACGAAGCTTCCATCCAGCGGCGACTCGAAGTAGCCCGCGGCGAGTTGGCTTTGCAGGACCGCTATACCTGGCAAATCAATAATTCGGACGTGCAGCAGTCGGTTCACCAAATCTGCGAGATCCTGGCTCGCGAAGGAAACAAGAATGATTGAAGAACTGAAGGAAGAATCCATCGTCAACAAGGTCGGCGGCCGCTTTAAGCTCAGCACGCTGATCCAAAAGCGGCTGGTGCAACTGAATCAGGGAAG
>CAYUJE010000099.1:6325-8726 GCA_964444865.1 uncultured Pirellulaceae bacterium
CACCCGCTCGGCGCTCATATCGAACTGGCGGAGAAAAAGGACTTGCTCGTTGTCGCGCCAGCCAGCGCCAATTTTCTCGCCAAGGCGGCTCAGGGTTTGGCGGATGATTTGCTGAGCACGCTCTACCTCGCCTTCACCGCGCCGGTCCTCCTCGCCCCCGCGATGAACACCGCCATGTGGGGGAAAGCTGCCGTCCAACGAAATGTCGCGCAGCTCCAAAGCGACGGCGTCCATTTCGTCGAACCCGCCTCCGGCTGGCTCTCTTGCCGCCAGGTCGGCGCGGGTCGCATGGCTGAGCCGGAAGTCATACTGGCGGCCATCGAAAAACTGCTCGGTAAATAGTTCGTAGTAACCGGCTTCAGCCGGTTAGCACAAACCTGCTGAAGCCGGTTACTTCGAACTCCCCAGGCGATACAATCCAAGATAGCTCATCCAACCCTGAGAACCTGGATATTCCCATGCGCACATTCCCCGATTCCTTGGCGGTATTCGTTTTCGCACTGACGGCGCTCATCACCTCCTCCGCGCGCGCCGAGGAACCGGTTGCCAAGCCCAAGGAATCCGAGAAGCCCAAAGTCGCCGGACCGGAGAAGCCCAAGACGGCCGAAAAAACCAAAGTTGTTGGCCCCGCCAAACCCAGGCCGGCGAACCGCCTGGCCAAGGAAACCAGCCCCTATCTGTTGCAGCATGCCCACAACCCGGTGGACTGGTATCCCTGGGGAGACGAGGCTCTGGCCAAGGCAAAGAAGGAAGGAAAGTTGATCTTTCTCTCGGTCGGGTATTCCAGTTGCCACTGGTGCCACGTGATGGAGCGGGAGTCATTTCTGGACGACGAAATCGCGGCCTACCTCAACAAGCACTTCGTCTGCATCAAGGTGGACCGGGAAGAGCGGCCGGACATCGACAGCATCTACATGACCGCCCTGCAGGTCTACAACCAACTCGCCGGTACCGGCCGCGGCGGAGGATGGCCGATGAGCATGTTTCTCACCCCCGAGGCGGAGCCGGTCTTTGGCGGCACCTACTTTCCCGCCCGCGACGGCGACCGCGGCCCTTCCACGGGCTTTCTCACGCTGGTGAAGCGGGTGCAGGAGGTTTGGGCAAAGTCGCCGGACAAAATTCGCGAGGACGGCAAGACCATCGTCAAATACACCAAGACGGAGCTCGAATCCCGGCGGCCCGCCGTCCTGACGCCGATTGACGATGCACTCTATGCCTCGGTGCAGAAAGAACTCGAAGGGCAGTTCGACGAAAAATGGGGAGGTTTTGGCTTTAGCGAAATCAGCGATGCTCGCCCAAAATTCCCGGAGCCGAGCAATCTGGCCTACCTCATCGACCGCGTGCAGCGGAGTAAAGACGAAGAAGCTCAGAGGATGCTGGCCTTCACGCTGGAGAAAATGGAAATGGGGGGCATTCGCGACCACCTCGGCGGCGGCTTTCATCGCTATAGCACCGACCGTTTCTGGCGGATTCCCCACTTCGAGAAAATGCTCTACGACAACGGCCAACTCGCCGGCATCTATGCGGAAGCCTACCGCCTGACGGGGCGAGAGGATTTCCGCCGCGTCTGCGAAGAACTGGGCGACTTTGTCCTTCACGAAATGACCGACGCCAGTGGCGGCTTTTTCGCGGCCCTCGACGCCGATGCCGAGGATGAGGAAGGGAAGTTCTATCGTTGGGAAAAGGTCGAGGTGCAAAAGCTCCTGACCAAAGAAGAGTTTCAACTTTTCGCGGTGGTGTATGGCCTGAACGGAGAGCCCAATTTCGAAGAGAAGTTCTACGCCCCGCAGCTCTCCATGACGATGGCGGAAAATGCCAAGGCACTGAAGATGACGGAGTCGGAACTCGAAGCACAGCTCTCTCCCGTCCGCAAAAAGCTCCTCGACGCCCGCAGCAAGCGGGCCCGCCCGCTCACCGACACCAAAATTCTGACCGCGGACAACGGCCTGATGATCGGCGGCCTCGCGGATGCTGCCCGCATCCTCAAGAACGACCGCTACCTCGCCGCCGCTATCAAAGCCGCCGACTTCGTCCTCGCCAACCTGCGGACCAAAGAAGGCCGGTTGCTTCGGACCTATAGCACGGCGGGAGAGGAAGGTGGCAAAGCCAAACTCAATGCTTATCTCGACGACTACGCCTTCCTGGTGGACGGCCTCATCCGACTCCATCAAGCGACCGGTGACAAAAAGTGGCTCACCGCCGCGGACGAAATCACCGCCAAGCAGATCGAACTGTTCCAAGACGAGAAAGGAGGGGGCTTCTACTTCACTTCCAGCGACCACGAGGCTCTCTTCGCCCGCGGCAAGAACCCGGTCGATGGTGCCATCCCTTCCGGCAATTCGGTTGCCGCTGGCAATCTGCTGCAACTGGCCAAGGTTCTGACGAAGCCCGAACTGGTCTC
>CAYUJE010000099.1:8826-11797 GCA_964444865.1 uncultured Pirellulaceae bacterium
AAGCCCGAGGAAAAGAAAGAAGAGAAGAAACCCGAGGAAAAGAAGCAGTAATTCGCATCCCTCTCACTCCCTCCATGCTCCACAACCACTACATGCGACAGGCTCTTGCGGAAGCGCGGCAGGCGCTGCTGGAGGAGGAAGTTCCCATTGGGGCGGTGATTGTCCGCGGAGAGCAGGTGATTGCTGCCGCCCATAACCAGCGTGAGCAGCTCAAGGATCCGACCGCCCATGCGGAGATGATCGCGATTACCCAAGCCGCCGCAGCGGTCGGTGGATGGCGGCTGGAAGAATGCACGCTCTACGTCACGCTGGAGCCCTGCATCATGTGCTCGGGGGCCATTCTCCAATCCCGCATCCCGCTCGTCGTCTTCGGCGCAACCGACCCCAAAGCCGGCGCGGTCGATTCGCTGTTCCATCTCCTCAACGATCCGCGACTCAACCACCGCTGCCAGGTGATTCCTGGCGTCCTGGCCCCTGAATGCGGCGAAATCCTGACCAAATTCTTCCAGGCTCAGCGAAGGTTGGGGAAAAAGTAGCTTAGCCGCCGCGACCACGCGGCGATTCCCCGCGTGGTCGCGGGGGCCAAGCTTGTTATGGGCGCGACCCATGCTCCACCTTACATTAAGAGTATGACCACCTCTCGCCCAGCCGCTTATTCCGCCGCGCTCGACTTCGCCGAACAGCAAGTTGCCGCGCTGATTACCAAGCACCCAGACTTTTTCCCGATCTACACGACCCAAGGGAAGTGGCATCATGGGGGCGAACTTTGGACCGATTGGACGGGCGGGTTTCTGGCGGGGATGATGTGGCAGTTCCATGTCCGGGCGTTGAACAGCGGGCTGGCCGCATCCCAGGAGTCGCAGTGGCGAAAGCGGGCGGAGCACTATTCCAAACTTTTAGAGCATCGGCAGCATGACCGGAATGTTCACGATTTGGGGTTCATCTTTCTCAGCACGTATCTTCCCTGGTATGAATTGACGAAACAGGAAGACCTGCACGGCGTTCTGGTGCAGGCGGGACGAACCCTCGCGATGCGGTTCATGGAGAAAGGGCAGTATCTCCGCTCGTTTGTCGCTCCGGAATCCCTGTTCATCGACATCATGATGAACGTCCCGATCATCTTCTATGCCGCCAAGGAAACTGGCGACGAAAACCTGCTCCGCATCGCCTCCGCCCACTGCCGCACGACGCGGAACTATCTGGTGCGTCCCGACGGCAGCACGGCTCATGAGGCCATTTTTGATTTGGAAACCGGCCGCTTCCAGCGGCAGACGACCCATCAAGGGCTGCGGGGAGACAGCGCCTGGGCCCGCGGGCTGGCCTGGTCGCTGTATGGCTACAGCAAGTGCTACGCGCTCACCGGAGACGAGACCTGGCTGCAAGTCGCCGAGCATAATGCCGACTACTGGATCAAAAACCTGCCGGCGGACCATGTTCCTTACTGGGACTTTCACGCCGACTTGTCGCTCCTGCCGCCGTGGGGGGCTCAGAAGGAATCGAGCGCGGGAGCCATCGCCGCCAGCGGCCTCCTGGACCTGGCCCAGCAAACGAAGTCGGCGGAGAAGGCAAAGAAGTATTACGACACAGCACTGGCCATGCTCGATGCTTTGGTTTCGCCCGAGTATCTCGCCAATCACACGCCCGGCTGGGAAGGGATCCTGAGGCACGGCGTCTATCACACCGCCAAGAACCTGGGGGTCGATGAATCGGTGATGTGGGGAGAGTACTTCTTCGTCGAAGGGTTGATGAAGGCCCTGCGGGGGTCGGACTCTGCCGTCTAGAACGTGAACTGAAATCGCATCGCCACCACGTCGGCGTTGCTGTTCACGTTGTTGCGGTCCAGGAACGAATGGATGTAGTTGAACATCAGCCGCGAGCGGACGGCGTAGTAGAAGTTCAGGCCCAGCGTCAGATCGGTCATTTGGCCCCCCTGGATGGTGCCGTCGTTCAGGTCAATCGTGGAAATGCGGGCGGCTGCTTCCCAGGCACCCCAACTGGTCTCAACTCCTTCCTCCGTTCGTACGCGGAAGAAGTTGGAGAAAGGAGTGACCGCGCCGTGCAGGGCCAGCTTGCGGTTGTAGTTGCGATTCTCGCCGGTCAGCCAGTACATCGCTTCCACGTAACCGCCTTGGAAGAAGAACGTCTGGCCGTTGGTCTGCTGGCCGGAGGCCAGGATGTATTCTCCCTGCACGGCCAGGGAACCAAGCATCAGGTTGAACTCCGTGCCGGCCACATGGTAGTTGCCGATGGAGAGCAGGCCGGTATCGACGAAACTGGGGGTGCGAAAGGTCAACCCTTCCTTGAGCTGAACTTCGGGCGTAATCGCGAACCGCCGCTGGTGGTTTCCCCCCAGGTGCCGGTAGCTATAGCTGCCGCCGATGTGAAACAAGCCGCGGCCGCTGGCTTCGTCGTACCACGGCAGCCAGGTGGCCCGGCAGGTGCCGGCCAGGCCGGTCTGGTCGCGGTTGTTTTCGCCGTAATCGTTCGTATTTTCGTTGAACAGTCCGTAAGCGATGGTCGCCGTTTCCGCCTCATTCCAGTTGAAGGCCATCAGGCCGATATTGCGGAACGGGGTGAGCGCGTTGACGACCGACGAGCGTTCCAGAAACGGCAGGTCGTGCGTGCTGTCCAGACGTTCCAAGCTGAAGGGCTCACGAAAGTGGCCCGCTCGGAGATTGCCGATGTTGGGCAGATCCAGGGTGTCCAGGTAAGCATCGGCGATGATCGGCCGGGTCAGGGTCGATTGGTCAAACGTGACGAAGTCGACGTCGAAGCGATAAAAGAAAATATCAAAGCCTTCCCCCTCGCACCCCAGACGAGCCCGGCGGATATCCACGCCGTTGTGGGCATCCCCCACGGTCGCCCGATTCGCCGCGCTTTGATTGAACGCGGCGGCATCGATGTGAATGCGGCCGAACGGGCGGAGGACGAATTTTTTGGCGGCGTTCTCCGCGGCCTTCTTATCCGCTTC
>CAYUJE010000099.1:11897-20109 GCA_964444865.1 uncultured Pirellulaceae bacterium
CTGATTCACGCCGCTCGTTACTTGAATCGCACTTTGTGAACCAGCGGCTGAATATGGCCCGAGGAATCCTTACGCCCGCTGATGGCGGTGACAGCGGCGATGGTGTGCTGGTAAGCGAGCCCAGCATCGCAGTGCAGGTCGGCCTCCAGTTCTGCCGCGGCCTGTTCATTGCCACCGATGATTTCGACGATTCGCTGCCGCAGAGCGGGCATGCTGGCAATGGGCTGATTGTTGAGCCGAATCTCCGCCAGGGAGCCATCCCCCTGCGCCGTCAGCTTGATCTGCAGCGGCGGCAGGAATGTGACTGGTGGCGGCTGTCCGGGATCGGCCGCTAGCGGCATGCGAATCGTCATGTCCCCTTCGTGGGAAAGAATCCGGAGCGTAAAGATGAAGAACGCCAGGAGTTGAAAGACGATGTCGATCATGGGCGTCATGTCGAGACTGACGCCGGAAGAGGCCAACGCGGGGCGCTTGAGCATGGGGCACCTGGGAGACGAGCCGTGCGGAGAAAGTCCGCAAGGAGGTGCCGACTGATTCGCCGGGAAGGCGCAGGCCTATTCCCGGAATTCCAGAATCTAGCCCCCAGCCGGTCGGGGCGGGGCGAACTTGATTTTTTCGACCATCTTGGTGATGTGGCCATCCGGGCTCTTTTCGCCGGAGACTGCCGTGATGCACTTAATCACGTTTTCGTAGTCGAGGTTATAGTCGGCATCGATCGTCACTTCCGCCGAAGCGGCCTGGCTGCCGGTGCCGACCAGGCTGGCGATGTGGGCCCGCAGCTGCTTCCAGCCGTTGTTGCCAAACGGCGTCCCGCCGGTGCCGTCATCATTGGGATTCAGGAAGATGCCATTGCAGGACCCGTCGGCTGTGGCCCGAATGCGAACTTTGATGGGAGGAACCTGATTGGGATCAGGCTGTCCGGCCCGCGGAGCGGACAGGGGCATCTTGATATTGAAGTCCCCTTCCTGCGTGGTGATCTTGAGCGTGAAGATGAAGAACGCCAGAAGCTGAAAGACGATATCGATCATCGGCGTCATGTCGATGGCGACTGCCTGATCGGACTTTTTGATTTTAACCGCCATACGTCATCGCCCTTGCCGTGCTCGCAAAAACCGCTGGATTTGATTACTGATCTTCTTTGGCCCGCAGGGAGAATTTTTCAAACTGGACCTCTTGGGCCGTTTTGATCATCTTCTGCACGTCACCCGTCTTGGCGTCCTTGTGAGCCCTGATGATGATGTTGGCATTCGTCACGCTCTTGCCACGCTGTTCAAGAATTGTCTTTTCAACATTCAACAGGGACTTCGCCGCTTCGGGCGTGGGGAATTCCTGCCCTCCCGCCAGCACATGCCCTTCTTTGGTGATTTGAATCAAGATAGGCGTGTCGTCCGGCCGTTCCGGCGGCTTGGCGAGTTCGCTGTCGGGGAGCAGAATTCTCGCATCCTGCTCGGCCCCTTCAAAGTTCATAATGAACACGAAGAACGTGAGCAATTGAAAGCAGATGTCGATCATCGGGGTCATATCGACCTCGATTTTGGCTGCATCGACGCGTTTGATTTTCATAGAAACTCCGTCCGCGACCGTTTCGAGTAAGACCAACTTCCTCCCTTACTTCTTGGCGGCCATGCCCTCGAATCGGCCCATCAGATTTCCGGCGGTGACGCCGACTTCCAGGACCAGCTTGGCGAATCGGTTCTTGAGCAACGCCAGCGAAATAATCGCGGGGATGGCCAGCACCAGACCGACCAGGGTGGTGATCAGAGCGGTGGAAACACCGACCGCCAAGTCGCTCGGTTTGGGAGTGGCAGTGGAGCGGGCGATCACCATGAAGGACGCCACCATTCCATCCACCGTGCCGAGCAGCCCCACCATCGGGCTGATGCTGCCGACCAGGCCGACGTAGCTCAGGCGGTGTTCAATCTTCATGTTTTCTTCTTCGCCGACTTGCGACATCGATTCCATCGACTTGTCATAGCCTGACTGCAGCTTGGACATGCCCGCGGCCAGCATCTGGCCAAGCATGGAGTCGTCCGCCTTGGCGAGGTCGAAAGCTTCCTGAAAACGTTTCTCGTTCAGATGGGCCTCGAAAGCGTCCGCCAGGTGCCGGGGACAGACAGCATCCCGCCGGGCGGAAAGCAGGTTCATCACCAATACCGCCACAAACGTGAAGGAGATAAGCAGGAAGGCAATGCTGTACTTCCAACCTAGAGCCCCGATGAACCAAATCAAAAAGTTCTGGGAAGGCTCCGTGGTCGGCGGCGCACCCTCGGCCGAAGGGTCGGCAGCAGCCTCCTCCTCGGCTGGATCTTGAGCCACGGCTGCGGCGGAAGAAGAGAGGGACGGCAATGAACGCAGCAATTCGCCGCTTAGCACCAGCATGGCGAGCACGCCAAAAATGACCGCCCAGCCACGATTCACCATAAGACCCCGCATGAACCCCTCCGCAACGCCGTAAGTGTTTTTCAAAAATTGTAAGTTCAAGACGATTTAGATTCCGCGGCAGGTCGCCGGTTTATTCCGCCGTGTTGTCAATTTCTCCGCCGACTACGTCCATTCCATCTCCCGTCGGCATACGTCGGAAGCATGCCATTCTAAACAGGGTGGCTAGCGGACGTAAAGCACCAAATATCCGCATTTTCTGGGGATGGGGGGGGCGGCTGCCGAAAAGGTCCTTCCCCTCTGCCTTTCGTCCCAAGGGGGGAAGCTATTTGGTGGCCCAAACGCTCCCGGAATACCGATCCCGCAGCTTGTTCCGGGCATCCGTCGCCCGGTCGGCATGGCCCGTTTCGTCCCAAAGTTTGGCGAGCTTGGAAAGGGCCTCGGCATGAGCGTCGGAGTCCGTAAAAAACAGCAGGTCGGTCTTGAGAAAGGACATCACGGCATCTTTGGGTTTGGACTGCTTCAAATAGCAGTTTCCTAGGGCATTATAAGCCCGGGCAAAGAGTTTGCTGTCGAGCTGCGGGTCGTTTTTCGCGACGATGTCGTTCAGCATGGCGATCCCCTCGTCGGCTTTGCCGGCTTCGGCCAGGCACTGGGCCTTGCCGACGATGGCATGTTGTTTGATCGCATTGGCTTCGGCGGAAGTTTCCTGGCTGGCAGCGACCGCTTCGAAGGCCTTGGCCGCGTCCTCATGCTTTCCGGCCAGCACAAGAGCCCGGCCCGACAAAATTCCCGCCCGCAGCTTGTATTCCGGCCAAGGTGCGCCACCAAGTCCCGTATCCCCATAAAAGGTGGCTGCCACGTCGAATTTGCCAGTCGCCACCCCTAAATCCCCCAGGATTTCGCAAGCTTCATAAAAGTGGTAGCTGGTGGGATACGCCTTATAGAACTTGAACATCGTGGAGGCCGCGTCGGTTTTGTTGCCCCCTTCGGTGAGGGCCAGCTTGGCGGTAACAAATGCCTTGTAGTAGATGATGTCCTGCTTGATGAATTCCCGTTCGGCTTTGTCAGGATTGAGCTTATCGAGCTGGTCCTTGGCGCTGTTGTAGTTCTTTTGATCAACAATCAAGTTGCGGGCGGAAATCAACTCGGTCGGATCTTCGCCAAAAGCGACCTTGGTGAGTTCGTTGACCGGAAACTTGCGCAGCACGCCCGCCATATCCAGGGTGACTTCCGCCGGAGACATTCCGTCCGGGGGAATGGTTCCTTTGTTGTTCTTCTTGGCGTGGGTGACGGTATCCGTCTGAGCCTGGGCGGCGGGGAGCACCAAAAAAGCCGCTGTCATTACGGCTGCCGGGGCGAGCAGGGAGCGAAGGGAAAAAGACATAATGATTTTCCTAGAAGGCAAAAGTAAGGCTGTAGGCTAAGAAATTTTGATATTAAAGCTTCCGCCGGCTGGTTCGGCAGGCGGCGCTGCGACCTTGCTCAGGTCGATGTTAAGCGGAGCATCGGTATCCATACCTCGGGTGGCCAGGGAGGCCTTTTTGGACTTCCCCATCACGAAGTATCCGATCGCTCCAGCCACCAGCAGGCAAAGCGGCAGAGCGATGGCCAACACAATCGTCATGACCATGCCGCCCGATCCGCCGGCTGCGGCGTCTGTCTTGGTGGCCGATTTGTCGTCGGTTCCTTTCGCCGCGGTGGGGGTCACTGCCACTCCCTTTTCGGTGCCGGTCGGCGTCGCTTCGGTAGGGGGAGCAACTTCCACCAGGTTGACTTCCTTGGGCCGCTTCTTGAACGAGGAAATGCCGTCGGCCTTCTCTCCCAGCGTCTTCTGCACCCGTTTCATCAAGGTGTCGTACTGCGTTTCCCATTTTGCGGGCGGGGCATCATAGAGACCAAGCGTCTGGGCAATGCTCAGCTTGGCCGATTCCATTTCCTTTTTCTTGGCAGCGTCATCCTTTTCGACCAGTGCCAGGTTGTAAAGGCAAAGAGCGAGGTTATAGCGAGCTTCGTGAAACTGTTCTTCATACTTGGGGTTGCCGGCAGTCATTTTGGCGATTTCCCCCCAACCCCAAACGATGTTCTTCCCCAGCTTGGCTTTGTCCGTGGTCTTGTTGTCCGGCCTGGCACCAATGATCGCCAGCTTGTAATTGTTGGCGAATTTCGGGCCGAATCCGCCCCAGGTTTGATAGGTTCTCGCCGCCTCCACCTGAATCGGAAGCTTGGTCGGGCTGACTCGCAAAATCTCTTCAAAAATGTCCATCGCTTCCTTGAACTTGTTCAAAGTGCGATTCGTCTTCGCAATTTGCATCCGAATGGAATCCGCCATATTCGCGGACATGAAACTCTTGTTCGCGGTCCCCTTTGCGAGAATATTGTTGTACGCACCCATCGCCTGCTCGAGATAATTCTTCGCTTCGGGAGGTACGACATTCTTGGTCGTCAAGAAGCTTTCGCCCATGCCGCGATAGGTTTCCGCCACCCAGTAAAGCACGTTGAGTTCGCTAGCTTCTTCCCCCACTTGTTTGAGAAAGACCTCGAAGCCTTGTCCCAAGCCGACCTTCGATTTGGGATCAGCAATTTCCAGTTGGGTTTGCAGATCGCGAGCCAAGGCGACATAAATCGCCACTAGTCGGGCCTGCCCGTCTGGTGTGTTCCCCATCGCTTCCTTGAGGTTGGCCATCATCTCCTTGGCCTTCTTGATGGTCCCCGCTGCGTCCTTGGACGTGGCGAGGGTCGAGATGTACGCTCGCAGAGCAATCTTGTAGGCTTCGACCTCGAAGCCTTCCTTCTGCGTAGAAGGATGCTTGGCCTTGATGAGCGTGAGGACGCCGAGTTTGGGGTCTTCGAGCTTTTCGACGCACTTCTCCGGCTCATTGGTGTCGACGTAAATCTGAGCGAGAGAAAGAACCGCCGTGGCGACCACATTCGAAATTTCCCCCGCAGCTTGCATCCGCGCGACGCCAGCGATCAAGATGGCCTTGGCCTGCTTCTTGAGTTCCTCGAGTTCGGCCTTCTTTTTTGTCACCTCATCGGCATCCGGAGCCGAGGTGGGATCCTGATCCCACTCGCGCACTTCGCGCTGCCCTTCCAGATAAGCGGCCCACAAGGCTTGCCCCGTCTTGAGTTCCGCAACTCCCCGGTTCGGAGAATCCGCGGCGATTTTTTCCAGAAACTCGAGCGCCTTGTCCAGCCGCTTCTCGCGGATCATAAAGGGAATCAGCGTGTTGAGGGCTTCCTCAGCCTCGGGTTGGTCGGGCCACTTTTTCACGATGTAATCGCAAATTCCCACGATCTGCTGCGATTCGAAATCACGATCGTCGGGTTTGGCCTCGGCATAGAGCTTCAGATAGGCAGCCATGGCGATTTTGGCGCACTGGCGGGCTCCCTGGCTGTCGGGATATTTCGTAGCGATGAATTCCCCGAGGACGATGGCTTCGAAATACTTCTCTTCGTTATAGGAGAGAAAGCAAACGAGATAGCGAATCAGGTTCAGGTCGTTAATGTCGGTGTCCTTGTCCGCCAGACGGAGAGCCACGTTCAAAAACTGCGTGGCATCGGCGCGAGCTTCGGCGGCCGCCTTGCGGGCATCTTCAATCTGCTGCTGGATGACCGTTTTTTCCTTCGGGTCAGCAATGGTGGGGAGACGCTGGCCGAGTTGCTTCATCAGCAGATCCGCATCCGACATTTTCTGAATTGCGTCCTTACCGGCGTTGCGGGCCTCCACAAATGTTTTGGGGTCCGGCTTTTGGGCGACCGTTTCCGTATCGCCGCCGGCAAAGTCGGCCAGCAACTTGCGGGCCTTGTCCTGCCAGGGGCCGTTGGCGCGAGAGGCTTCGGTGGCGAACTTCCGCCCAGCCGTGAGGAGCTTTTTGATTTCATTGACCGGTGCCGGCTTCTCTGGCTTTAACTCCGCTACGCGATGTTTGGCCGCTTCGGCAATCTTCACCCGCATTTCCATGAATTCAGGGGTCTTGTCCTCGTTGGCGCGGGCCTGGTCCACCATGCCGTGCGCCTTGTCCATGATCTCCTTGTACATCTTCTCCGCCAGCCAGGAATCGAGGGCGAATTCCACGGTCTTGGCCCGCAGGTCGTGGAAGGCGTCTGGCGAATCAGGGTTGGCGAGCAGTTCGTTGAAGTAGCCAATCGCTTCCTTGTGCTTGCCAAGTTTCTGATTGCAGCGGGCCTGGTAGAGGCGAGCATACAGTCCCGCCAGACGGGTGCGATAATTTTCGTAAATCTTCTTGTAGCCGTCGGCAGCTTCGGCATAGGCCTTGGCTTGCTCGGGTCCCGCAGGATACGTCTCCGCCATTTCTTCCACGGTGGCGGCGACCAAAAGCTGAGCCTGCAAAAACTCCTTGCGCAGGTACTCCCGCTCCTCATACTTTTTCGGATCGGATTTTTCGGTGATGGAAGCGGGATAGGCCTTCAGCTTCTCGCGTAATTCATCGACCAGTTTTTCAAAAACGACCTTACCCTGGTCATAATAGCCGCGGGCTTCCACATAAAGCTTCGTCTTTTCTTCTCCGACCTTCTTCTCCGACTGTTTCATCTTGAGGCGAGCCCGCTCCACCAACAAGTTGCCGAGCTGACTCCGGGCGCTGTTAATCAGCGGGCTATTTCCCTGCGCGGTGATGAACTGGTCGAGGACTTGCTGCCCGTCGTTGAGCCATTTTTCGCGAATGGCAATGTCTCGCTGGAACTTGGCCCCTTGCACCAGCGTCAGACCCCGCTCGTAAAGCATCGTCTCCTTGAACGTCACGGGGACTGCTGGGTTGCCCGAGATGGTATCCAGGTAGTCGAGAGCGACGTCGTAATAGCCCCGGTTGCGGAGGGCGTCCAGAAAATCACGGGCTGGTTCGATGCCGAAAGCTGTGGGCGAGGAGAACGCCGCGGCGGCCAGCACCAGCGAGAGAATGAGCAAGCGAGGGGAGAGAGATTTCATATTTTGTATCCTTCCAGCAGGGCCGCCGGATGAAATCGCGGCCGCTCTCGAGAATTGCAAGTATGTCAGATTATAAGCAAAAGCGATCGACTTCAACCGGCGCGGGGAAAAACGGTGGATTTACCTTTCCAGCTTCTCCAGCCGGGCCACAAACTCCATAAAAGCCTGAAACTCCGCCCGCTCGGCCAGACGAGGGTGAACTGTTCGCCCGACGGCCTGCACTCCCGCTAATCCCCGACCGTTGGCGGGGACAAAGCCGAGTTCGCGGAGCGAATCGCGAGAGCCCTTGAGGACTTCCGCGGTTTCCGCCGCCAGTGCCGCTTGCTGCAAAGGAATGGGCATTTCCGCCGTCGTCGGGGCGAATTGCAGCCGGCTGATGCGCTGCCGCACCTGGTGGGGAGTGCCGCTTTCGGGATCTTTCCAGGTCAATTCGGCGTGCCCTACGTCGTCGCTCTCTCCCGGCTTGAACCAGATTTCAAACAGGCCCGTCGCCGCTTCGCCCGCTTTGAGCTGGGCATCGAGCGACGGTGGATTGATCGCGGCAAACGAGTTGGCATCATGCCCAATGAGCCGCCAGGCGGCGACGCATTCTGGGTTGAACCGCACGTTCAACTTCGCTTCCGAAGCCACCACGGGGGAGCGGCCCGAAAGCTGTTCCAGCAGATGCCAATAAATCCTTCCCGCATCGGGGGTTCGGCGAACATCGCCCGAAAGGACCTTGGCCCACTCCACCATAGTCGGGTCGGTTTCATTCCGGTCGCTCACATCCAAAATCTGCATTTTGGCTCCTACCGCCTCCCCTTCCGCCAGCAGCGAGCGGACCTGCTGCTCGGTCTTGGCCGGCATGATCACGCGGCTGTCGGTGATGAGGACCAGCCGCTTGGC
>CAYUJE010000100.1:0-13039 GCA_964444865.1 uncultured Pirellulaceae bacterium
AGGAAAATGCTAACCGAACCGACCTCGCCTGTCAACAAACAGGCCTGACCCCTTTGTTATCTCCTTGCCGCAATCCTGTTCTCGCGGCAGAATTAACTCTGGCTTTGAGCCAGACCCTTTTTTCAACAGTTTGAAAGGTTTCCCAAATGGCTTGGCTGATTCTGATTCTGGCGGGACTGCTGGAAACGGCTTGGGCCATTGGTCTTAAGTATACGGATGGTTTTCGGCGGCCGGTCCCCAGTCTGCTCACCATTCTGGCCATCGCCGCCAGCATGTATTTGCTCGCCTGGTCGGCCAGGACATTGCCCATCGGCACCGCGTATGCCGTTTGGACCGGCATCGGAGCTGCGGGTGCCGCTGTTCTGGGCATGCTGTTGCTGAAGGAACCGGTCAGCGCGGCACGAATCTTCTTTCTGGTGCTGCTGCTGGTGGCGATTGGGGGGCTCAAGCTGACAACGCTTGAAGCGCCTCTTGCGCCGCCGCGATAGTGGCGTCGATGTCCGCCTGGGTGTGAGCCGCGGAAACAAAGAGGGCTTCATACTGGCTGCACGGCATGTAAACGCCCCGCTCCAGTAAGCCCCAGAAGTATTTGGCAAAGCGAGCCGTGTCACTCTTGGCGGCGGTCGGCCAGTCGTGCGGAGTCTCGGCGGCGAAGAAAAGCGTCAGCATGCTGCCGACGCGGCTGAGGCTGTGCGGCACTTCGGCGGATTTCGCGGCTTGGAGCAAACCGTCAGCCAGGCGGGCACTGAGCTGTTCCAACCTTTCATAGGGCGGATTATTCCGCAGTTCCAGAAGCGTGGCGATCCCCGCGGCCGTGGCGATGGGGTTGCCGCTGTTGGTGCCGGCCTGAAATACTTTGCCCGCGGGCAGAACATGTTGCATGATGTCGCGCCGGCCGCCATACGCACCAATGGGAAGGCCTCCCCCCACAATTTTTCCGAGCGTGGTGATATCCGGTTGAATCTTGAGCCGCGCCTGCGCTCCCCCTAGAGCGACCCGAAAACCAGTCATCACTTCGTCGCAGATGAGAAGGGCCCCGTGCTGCGTGGTTTGCGTCCGCAGACTGCTCAGGAATTCGGCGGATGGAACTACGACCCCCATGTTTCCCACGACGGGTTCAAAAATGACTCCGGCAATTCGCGGGCCGTGCTTGGCGAACGCCTCCTCCAGGCCAGGCACATCGTTGTACTGCAATACGAGTGTGTCTTTGGTTGTCCCCGCGGTTACTCCTGGCGAATTCGGCACACCGAGTGTGGCCGCGCTACTTCCAGCGGCGACCAGCAAACTATCCACATGGCCGTGGTAGTTACCGGCAAATTTGATGATGACATCCCTACCGGTGAAACCACGTGCCAGCCGGATGGCGCTCATCGTCGCTTCCGTTCCGCTGCTCACGAGCCGCACCATCTCGATGCTCGGCACACAGGCCGAAATCAGCTCTGCGAGTTCATTTTCTCCCCGGGTCGGTGCTCCAAAGCTGAAACCAATATCCGCCGCCTTTTTCACCGCCTCCACCACAGCCGGATGTTGGTGACCCAAAATCATCGGTCCCCAGGCCCCGACATAATCGATATAGCGGTTCCCATCGACATCATAGAGGTAGGCACCCATCGCCCGTTCAAACACAACAGGCTCGCCGCCAACGCCCCCAAAGGCGCGGGCCGGGCTATTTACACCACCCGGCATGAGTTGTTGGGCACGGTGGAAGATCGCGTGGCTTTGGTTGTGCAGCATCAAGACCTCGGGAATGGCAGAACAATGGACACATCACGGAGTATCCTTCCGTTTTACCCCGAAGCCGCTGAAAGCAGTAGCGTCCCCTGGTCGCTGTGATCCCATTTTTGATCACGAGCGAGATAGAATCAGATTCTGTGCTGCCATGATCCTGGTATTTTGATTCTCGCGATGATGAGGACGAACCGATGACGACTTCTCGGCGAAAGTTTTTGGGGGGCGCGTTGTTGGCAGGAGCCGGAGGATTGATGGCTGGCCGTTCCTGGGGGCAGGAACGGAAGTTCAATCCGGCCATCGAAGAGGCGAGAGCCGCCGCGATGGACGTGCTCCAGCCCAAGCCGCAGCAACTGGCCCATGGACTGGAGTTGCACCGAGAGTCGATCATTTTCGACATCTACGGCTTCTCTCCCAACGCAGCCGTCGATGGAAACGCTCTCGCCACCGCAGCCGCGGCGGGGGTCTCTGATTTTCAATTGCAGGACATGCAAGAGGACATGCACATGACGCGGCATGTTACCGACGCCGTTGAACTTGCCGAATACAAGGAAGCCTGGGAAGCCGCTGGGGTGACCTGTGTTTTTCAGAACGCGGGGGAGGAAGGGAACGACCCGCTGCGGCTCTTGAAACGATTGGCCCGTTTCACCCATGTGACCGACCATTTGCGGGACTTTGTCTTCAAAGCAGTAACGCCCAGTGACATCGAAGCGGCCAAAAAGCAAAATCGCCGCAGTCTTTGCCTGACGGGAAATGGCGTGCCACTGGCCGGCGATTTCCTCTCCGTTCCGGACGAACTTCGCTATTTGCGAACGTTTTACGAACTGGGCATTCGGATGATGCACGTCACCTACAATCGCCGCAATCTGCTGGGGGATGGCTGCGCGGAACCGGCGAACGGCGGCCTCAGCGATTTGGGACGGGCGGCGATTGCCGAGATGAATCGATTAGGAATCATCGTGGACGTAGCCCACAGCGGCTGGCGGACCAGCCAGGAAACCGCCGAAGCCAGCACCAAGCCGATTGTGGCCAGCCACACGGCTTGTGCGGGGCTTCATCATCACATCCGCAACAAGCCCGCGGAGGTCATCAAGGCGATTGTGGAAAAGGGGGGCGTCATCGGCGTTTGCTGCATTCCCAATTTTCTGGGTGGGACCGCGGACCTGGCCGCGCTGCTCGACCACATCGACTATCTAGTGCAGCGCGTTGGCATCGACCATGTGGCCATCGGCACCGATGCCGGCTATCGTCCGGCCCGCGATTCGGCCGAACTCCGCAAAGTTCCGGCCCGTGGCCGCCGGCCGGAGCGTTACGAGTCCTTCTGGCCTCCAGATGCCTTGGGTGGCAAGTTTCCTCGAGCTGCCTCCCTCGCTTGGACAAACTGGCCCTTGTTTACCGTCGGTCTCGTGCAGCGCGGCTACAAGGACGAGGATGTCCAGAAAATTGTGGGGCAAAACATGCTGCGAGTTCTTCGCAAGGCCTGAACGAGCCAACCGCTGAACATCCCTGTTGCCAACCGGCGGTGCAGAAGCGTTTGATGCGAGCCGCTAGCGATGCCACGGAAACTTCATCGTCGGCTGATTCACAAACCGCTTCATCGTAAATGAAAGTTTCTCGCCGGCACCGGGGCCAAGTTCGACGGTAACGTTGGGACTATCCAAGGGACCTGCCTTGCCCCCCACTTGAACCGCAGTGAATTGGTGCTCGGCGTAGCCCCCCGCCTGCACAACAACTCGCCGCGTCTGCAACTGATTCACATTGACGAGCGTCACGGAAATGTGCTCGTCCGACATCTCGTCAATCAAAGCGGCAACATCTTCCGGAAAGCCGGCTCGCTTAGCCTCTGGATCAAAATATCGCAGTCGGCAGAAGAGCGCCGAGCCGCTTCGGCCCGGATGCAAGCCGCCGAGTGCCAACTCAATCATCGAGCCAACGCTGGCGGGATTGAATTCCATCGGATCGTCCGCCAGGCGCGTGTCGGGAGTTGTGCGGTCGCTCCTCATTCCTTGCACTTTGCGGCGAATGTTTGACAGTTCGCCGCGCAGCGCCTGCTCGGGATATCCGGCGTTCTTTCCCGCGAGATACGAAAGCCACGGATGATTCGCCACTCGCGCCAGATCTTTCGGCTGCATGGACAGGTAAGCAATCTCCAGCGCCCCTTCGGAATACTTTTCGGGCGTGAAGTCATACCATCCTTGGTCGCCGTACATGCGGGGATAGACGGCTTTTCCATCCACCGTTTTTTTGTTCGCATTCACCGCGTCGATCTGCTTCCGCCAGGCGTCGAGAAAGCGATCATCTCCGGTGAGCATGTACGCGTTCATAAAGCCCGGCAGGCCGGCGTGATGCTGGTTGCGGCTGGCGAGTTTGCGCGAGGCGGGGTCGTAAACGGTAAAGCCCCAGCCGTAGACTCCCCCCCACCACTTGCCGCCGGTCGCTCCGCCGATTTTTCCGTCCAGGCCGATGTTGGTCGGAATGATGTTGCCGTTGGCCACCATCCTCTCTCGCCAGGCATCCACATATTCCAGCAGCCAACGACGGTACTTTTCGTCGTGTGTGAGCAGGTAGGCATTGAGGGCGAGCGACGTTGCCTTCAGATTCTGCGGGTGGTCGCCGATCGTGTCGGTATAGTCCTTGAAGTGTTCCAGCATCTGGGCATAGGAAGTCTCGCCATGCCGCGGTCGAAAGCGATTCTCGATTTCGATGGAATCTCCCGCCCAGTCCAAGGCCGTCGCCTTCCGCATCAGCGGACCGCGGCTGCCGCTGAACATGCTGCGGATGATCTTGTGCTGGGGATCGTAGTTGAGAGCGCCCGGATCTTCGTTGAGGTAGAAGCCCGCGAAACGCTTCACCCGCTGGCCAAACAGTTCGTCGCGAGGATCCGATAGTCCTTGCAGGTTGAAGACAACGAGCCCTTCGCCGTTATGAAGCCAGTCCATCATCACGGGGAATTCTTTGAAATACATCCCTTCGCGGGCGAAGGGAACCTCGACCGTTTTGGCGAGCGTGTATTGCCGCAGGTGCCCTTCCCAGGCCTTCTTATACATCTTGAGCACATCGTCGCTCGCACCCAGTGCATGCAGAATGGGCCAGTCCAGGCAGTTCTCGATGGCATCATCCGGCCCGTCATCGCCCCCCCATCTTTCGACGCACAGCAGCCAGCCCCGCTCATCGAAATACTTCTCAAAAAACTCCCGGCAGGCGGCTGTGTTTTGCTTGAGGAGGTCTCGCTCCAGCAGCGCCCACTCGGGCGGCGGAAGTGGCGTTTCGATGACAATCGCCGGCTCCGCGGCGAAGGCGGACTGCAAAGCCAGCACCAGTAGGAGCAGCGCCAAAGCGAGAGTGGTTCTGCGATTCATTTTTTCCCTTCCCATTCGGCAAAGAACTGGTCGAGGTATTGCTGCATGAATTCGTGCCGGGCCTCCGCCATCCGTTTGCCGGCGGCGGTGTTCATCCGGTCCTTAAGAAGGAGCAACTTCTCATAGAAATGGTTGATCGTGGTCCCTTTGTTTTGCTTATATTCTGTAAAGCTGCCGTGAAGTTGCGGTGGCAACTCCGGATCGTGCATCGACTGACCCTTCCAGCCGCCGTAGGCAAAGGTGCGTGCGATCCCAATGGCCCCAATCGCTTCCAAGCGATCGGCGTCCTGCACGCAGGCCCCTTCCAGCGAGTCCATGGGCGTGGCTACTCCCGCCCCTTTGAACGAAAGCTGCCCGATGATGCGGCAGACGTGGTCAATCGTCGGATCATCGACCTCCAGCGACATCAGCCACTTGCGGGCCGCAGCGGGACCGGCTTGTTCGTCCCCTCCCGCGAATTTCCAGTCGGCCACGTCGTGGAGCAGAGCCGCGAGTTCCACCAGGAACAGGTTGGCCTGTTCCTCGCGGGCAATGGTTAAGGCCACGCGGCGAACCCGTTCGATATGCCACCAATCGTGGCCGGCGCTGTCGCCTGCGAGCAGAATGCGAACGTGGTCGGCCGTGCGGGAAAGGATGACTGAGTGGTCCATGGCCGATATTGTAACAAGCGTCGCCCCGCTTAGCCCCTGTGTCCACACGGGGATGAAAGGCAGCGCCGCGAGGGCGCGGCCGTTTAATCTTAGGGCAAGTCCACCTTCACCGACGCCCGCCCCACCGCAGGAGCCCAGGCCTGAATTTCCAACTGCTTGGGCTTCTCCTCACCGAGCTTGAGCAGCCAGGTCTTTTCGCTCTTGCCGCCAGAGCCTTCCAAACGGGGCAGCTTTGTTCGCGGAGAACCCTGCAACAGTTCGGCACTTTTGGGGAGCGTGAGTGCGATTTGCAGTGGATAGCTTTCACCGTTCACCTGACCCATTTCGGGCATTGTGGGAAGGAATCCTCGATTGACCGCCGTGGCGGAAATGCGAAACACGCCGCTGCCGAGAGACTCTGCTTGGACATCAATCAGGGCCAGTTTCGGCAGCCAACTGGGAAGCGTGGCTGCAAATTGCAAATGCTTGTCCGCCAGTCCGTCGAGTTCCCTGGCGGGGGGATTGAGTGCATAGAACGGCTTGAATCCGCCGACCTCTACTTTCTTGCCGGAAAAGTCCGGATGATCTACCGGTTTCCAATCCACAAAGCCGTCGATCTTTTCCTTGGCGAGCCAGCGGAGCAGATTGATGTCGCTTTCTCCCCGTTTTTCGCCGGAGGGCTTCTTCGCTTCCCCTTCCACTTTGGGTTCCTCGGTTTTGGGAACCCACCAGGCCCGGGCGGCCAACGACCAGCGGCCATAATGAAAATAGCCCCACTGGCTGAACGAACCGCTGGGGTCGGGTGAACCGGGGGCCTCACTGCCGCCGTGGATTTTGCGGTACTCGCCGGCGATGTATTCCAGCATGGCCGCGTCGCTCCCTAGAACTCGTTTGCGGATTCGATCACGTTCCGTGTTCGAATCCGGTTTCCAGGTGTGGAACAAATTGTCTTCCGGCGAGAAGCAGAATAGCACCGCCACATTCGGCCGACTGTAGAGAAAATCCGCCACCGCCCGGCACTCCGGCTCGCTGACGGCATTGGCTCCTGTCGCTGGCTGGAAGGGTTTGTAACCGAAGGTGAAGTTATGATTGAAGGCGACACCGTCACCTCCATCCTCGTTGAACTTCTCGTCTCCGTCGTCGTCCTTCCCTTCGCTTAGCAGCCGATATTTTCCCTTTTCGTTCTTCTTGGGGTCGGCCTGAATGAGTACCCGAGGATCGTCGGGGTGCGGAAAATAGTCCCCCGTTTCATCCTCCACCCGCATCATCGTGATGATGCCGTCCCCGTTCAAATCGTCGGGCGGGTCCTCGCCAAACGCGAAATCGCGGTCGTCGTCCGTCTTGCGATCATTCCCAGCCCGAATGCGGAGCGGCTTGGCATAACACTTTTCGCAGCCATCGGGATCGGGCCGCGGAATGAAGTAAAAAGTCTGCTCGTCCAAAAGCTTGCGAGTCGCTTCGTCGGCTTTCGCCTTCTCCACCAGCTTGCGGGCCATCCGCAGCGCGATTTCGCCGCCAGCCAGATGCGAACCCTGCACATTGCCAACAATGGCAATCGCCGGTTTGTCTTCCGTTTTGCCAGTCCCGATGGTCAGCAGCCAAACGTCCCGGCCGCCGATGGATTTGCCCAGCGACGAAACGGCCACCAGGTCGGACGAGTCCAATTCCTTCACCTGAGCCGAATACGTCTCATGGTTTGCATAGCCTTCAAGTGCGCCATTTTGGGCCAAAGCGGCTTGGGCGACCAGGAAGAAGCTGCACAGGGGAACGAGAGCCGAAAGGGGGTTGTTCATAGTGTCAATCATAATTGGTCAAACGCCCCCGGATGCATGCTTCTGCGATGCAGGCCACCGAAAATCTACGAAAAAGTGGTGGACTCCTAGAAGAATCGCACGATTCGTGGGGAGACGCCTGCGTGTATGGCCGCGGCTACGCGTCCTTCACCCGCGTCGGCAGGATCACCATCGGGATGCCGTCCCATTGCAGTCGGCGCTGCAGGGAATAGGCGGTTTGGTTGTGGAGGATGGGGCCGTACCAGGTTTCTCGCTGGAAGACGAGTTGACCGGCGAAGACGGTGATGCGAGGAAAGTCTTTGGCCACCACGCGGCAGAGTTGTTCGAGTTCCTCGACAACATCAGTGCCGATGGCCATGTAGGCCCTTGCGGGAATTCCCATGCGGCGGGAGAGGTCCACATATTTCTCCAGGGAGTCTTCCGTGAATTTTCGGAGGTCGTCGACCGCTTCGGCCCCTTTGAAATTGCCGGAATCGACGACGCCGACCGAGATAAACACGATGTTTTTGAAGTGGTGCGGCACAAACCGGAGCGAGTTCAGGAGTGTGTGAACGCCGATGCCGCTGTACCCGCCGACGAGGATGGCGGCGGTGGGCTCTTGCGGCTCAAGCGGGGCCTTGGTCGGAGCCGATTTGATTTCGATGGTGCCGAGCGATTCGTTCAGGCTTTTCAGCCGCCGGGTGACACTCTTGTAATAGCGGCGGATGAGGAGGCTCAGGCCAGTGATCAGGCCGGTGACAATCACAGTCTTCCAGGCTCCTTCACTGAATTTGAACCAGACGACAATGACCAGAATCGTGCCGCACATCACCGTGCCAAACAAGAACAATGCCAGCCGCTTTTTCCAGAGTGGGTTCTTTCCGCGCAGGGCATGCCAGTAATAGCACATACCGAGCATGGAGAGGGTGAATGTGACGAACACATTGATGGAGTACATCGTGACGAGTTCGGTCGTCTTGCCGCCGGTGCTCCAGAGAGCGGCAGCGGCGGCGCTGCCGATGAGGAGAATGCCGTTGTGCGAAGCGAGACGCTCCGACAAGCTGCCAAACCAGTGTGGCACCCAGGAGTCGTGGGCCATGTTCGCCAGGCATTTGGGCCCGCCAATGAAGCCGGCCTGGGCGGCAACGACTAGCAGTGCTGCTTCGGACAGGACCGTAATCCAAACAAACGGCCCGCGCGACCACGGTGGCAGTACCTCGACAAACTTCTCCGTCAGACGATGATTCATCGTTTTGCCGCGGTGGGGTGCTTCCGGAGATGCGACAGTCGGGTCAAAGGAAGTGTCCTTGGGAATAGCTATCGCGGCGGTGGCATCCGGAAGCACGTGCGCTTCCGGTTTCAAATCCACCAGCAGATACGCCAGGATCAATCCGCCGGCAGTGATGGCGAGTGAAATCGCCATATAGATCATCGTCCGCTGGCCGGTGGCCACACGCGGTTCGCGCATCACGGCCATGCTGTTGGAGACCGCTTCAATTCCGGTAAAAGTGCCGGCACCGTGGGCGAAGGCCCGCAGGAACAGTGACATCACCCCTACCCAGCCGAGCGTGGACATGCTGCTACTGAGCGAGCCGGCAATTTTCTCAGATCGCTCGCTGACTTCGCCGGCATGCGTCCCTAGCACGCCGGTAATCAGAATTGCGTGGCAGATAAGGAAGGTGAGGAAAATGGGCATGAGGACGTTGATCGATTCCTTCACCCCCCGGAGATTCAGGATCACCAGGACCAGAATCGCTCCACCTTCAAAAATCATCTTGAATTGCGCCCAATCTTCGACATACGGCAGACCAAACAGCGCATCTCCCGCGGCAGCAATAGAAACGGTGACTGTCAGGATGTAATCCACAACCAATGCACAGCCGGAAAGAGCACCGATCTGATCGCCGAGCATCTTGCTGGCCACCAAATACCCGCCACCACCGCTGGGAAAGGCAGAAATGATATGGATATAACACCAGGAAATCACCACGACGGTAAACACCGTGGCAATGGCCAGGAACAGGGCGAGGGCTCGATGATCCTGGAGCGTTCCCGCCAGGTCTGTGTAATAAAGCGCCCGAAAGGCTTCTTCCGGTCCGTAACAGGACGAAGACAATCCATCCGCCCCGAGCCCAACCCAGGCGAACAGGGCGATCAGCGATATATGCGAGAATACTTTTTTGTCGTCCAGGCTGAGGGGTCTGCCAACGAGCAGGGTTTTGACCGTTTCGTGCAGCGCTTCGGGCTCTTCTTCGGGAGGGACTTCCTGGTCGGTCACTTCGTGAACAACCTCAACCACAGCATCTTCTGGCTTTCCAGCCACTTTAAAGACGCCCGGTGCTGGAGGGGTGGCAATGGGCCGGCTGGGAATGGGTGAACCGCTGCTGGATGCGGGTTCTGAGTCAGCGTTCATGAGTGGTGCGAAGCTATGCGCAGCCTTACTTCAGGCAAAATAACCAGGAAAATCGGAGGGACGCCCGGCTCATCGAATGCCGGGTTAGGTAGGATTGCTGCGCTATCGAAAGGGAACTTCATGTTCCGGTAGGTTGGACGCCAGGGAAAGGCGAGGGCTTATGGGTTTTCCCAGGTGTTCATTATAACTTGCACCCGGCATTTGCAGTAGCGGCGAATGAATCGCTGCAACTTGCTTTCCAGTAAAGAGTTGCGCAGCCAATGCTCTTGGCGGCGGGGCGTGCTTCCCTGATCGGCCCAGATTATTCAATGGTTAACCGAGCCAGATCGGGCTCGACCCATTCCCTTCTGGCCAACTCGGAAAACAGCCGATCCCTACTGAAGAATTGCAAAAGATAATCCGAAATGCCAAACCGGACGGTCGCCCTTTCGACCAATTCCGCCAGGTTTCCTTCGGCGGACGATTCTTGCAGAAAGCCCGCGAGAATCTCAATCCAAGCGAGTGTCATTGTCTCGTGGTAACCCGTGCCAATTCCAAGAGACTCGTTATAAAGCTGGATACCGTTGCGGATTCGCCCCGTTGCTTGTTCGCGCGGCAAATGGAACAGATACCACAAAGCGACCGAAAGATGAGCCTGATGAGTCCAGCTTTCACGCGGCAGCGTGCAGTTTTCGAACTGGAAGACCAGGGATTGTAGTTCGAGGGTTGTCATCGCAGTCCGACCACGTTTCTCGATCTAACTCCTCCTCTTAATCTTACTCTTAATCCTCTCATGCTCTGGTCGCGCCGCGTGGAAAGGGGAGCAGGATTAAGATTATGAGTAAGATTAAGATTAAGATTAAGATTAAGAGAAAGAGCCGTCAGCCGCCAAATGGTTCAAGCCCTTCTCTCGTCTTTTTGGGCTCATCTCGGAATTTCCTGCTTTCCTCTTCCCCCGCGACTCGCGGCGCGCATAATAAAGGGGTCATTCCTTCCTCCGGCCTTTACCGGCCACCCGCAAGCACGATGGCGCTTCTGCCGTGGTGCGTGCTCCCCGAGTTTTCCTCACACCACCCACCTACCAGCGCCGTTCGCGCGCCCCAGGTTCTTTCTGGGAGTCCTCTCATGCCAAGTTTCAAAAGTTTCCACACCCACGACAAACCAGAAAAGCGTTCCCGCGAACCTTCGTCGGCTGCCGATCTTGTTCCCAGCCTGTCTCCCGAGCATTTGCAACGGATCAAGCAGCTTGAGGATGAGGGTGAGCCGTTGTCACTGGCGGAAGAAATCGCCGACCTCGTCGACCGGGGCGAAATCTTAGAAGCGGACGCCCGCTTCGCGACCATCACCCCCAACGACTTCCACGTTGCGGAACTTCAGCGGATGACCATCAGCCAACTGATGGAACTTGCCAGGGAGCAAGAGATCCCGGAATGCAACGGACTGAAAAAACAGGATTTGATCTTCAAGATCCTCAAAGAGAGAGTCAAGCTCGACGGCCTGATGTTTGGAGAGGGAACGCTGGAAATCCTGCCGGACGGCTTTGGATTTCTCCGCAGCCCGGATTATCACTATCTTTCCTGCCCGGATGATATCTACGTCTCCCCCAGCCAGATTCGCCGCTTTGGCCTGCGAACGGGTGTCACCGTCAGCGGCCAGATCCGGCCGCCGAAGGAAAACGAGCGCTACTTCGCCCTGCTGCGGGTGGAAGCCATCAACTATCAAGATCCCACGCTCGCTCCCGGCCGCGTCATCTTTGATGAGTTGACCCCGCTCCATCCCGATAAGCGAATCACGATGGAGCACGACCCCGAGGATGTTAACACCCGCGTCGTCGATCTCGTCACACCCATCGGCTTTGGGCAACGCGGGCTCATTGTCAGTCCGCCGCGAGCGGGCAAAACCATCCTGATGCAGAAAATGGCTAAGGCGGCTCTCAAGAATTTCCCCGAAGCTTACGTCATCATGCTGCTGGTCGATGAGCGGCCCGAGGAAGTGACCGACATGGAGCGGCAGGTGAAAGGCCGCAACTGTGAAGTCATCAGCTCCACGTTCGACGAACCCTCCTCCCGCCACGTCGCCGTTGCCCAGATGGTGCTGGAAAAAGCCAAGCGGCTGGTGGAATGCGGCATCGACGTCATCATCTTCCTGGACTCCATCACCCGCCTGGCTCGGGCCTGGAATGCTGAGTGCCCGCAATCGGGCAAGCTGCTCACCGGCGGGCTCGATGCCAACGCCCTCACCATGCCCAAGCGGTTCTTCGGCTCTGCCCGCAAGGTGGAAGAAGGGGGCTCGCTGACCATCCTAGCCACCGCACTAGTCGAAACCGGCAGCAAGATGGACGACGTCATCTTCGAAGAGTTCAAAGGGACGGGCAATTTGGAAGTTTGCCTCGACCGCAAGCTCGTGGATAAGCGAATCTGGCCCGCCATCGACATCAACAAGAGCGGAACGCGGCGGGAAGAGATGCTCATGGATGCCGACGAGCACCGCCGCGTCTGCATCATGCGCCGCGTCATGGCCGACATGAACCCTCCCGACGCCATGGAACTGCTGACGCGGCAGCTCATGAAGACCAAGACCAACGCGGAGTTTTTGATGAGTATGAATATGAAGTAGGCGGGAACGAATGACTAAAATCCTAATGTCTAATGACTAATAAAAAGCGTCTCCCAATTAGTCATTAGACATTAGGGTTTTGCTCATTCCCCAGGAGTGTTCGACCTCTCCAATGTCAGAGCCCTTTATTGTTGCCACTCCGCCCGAAAAACCGGCCCCAAAAGCGCCTGTCCTCGCTACCGTCGTTCCCCCCGCTCCTTCCCCTTGGCAATTTGGCCTCAAGGCTCTGCTGGGGCTCATGGCGGTTTGCTCGGTGCAATTCGCATTGATGCGCTATTTGACGGTGGTCGGAGGCCTGGTCTTCGGCCTCGGGCTTTGCCTGGCGGCACTCACGATGATGATGCTTGTTGCCGTCTGCCTTGCCGGCCGGCGTTCCCCCTTGATGGCGAAGCTGGATTACTACGGCATTCGCCTGGTGCTGGCGATTTCAATCTTGTTTCTGGGAACACTGTTTGCCGGCGGCGGGACGACGGCGTGGTACGTCGCCAGCGAGATGCGACTGGCGATCTTGCTGGAAACCGACCTCGGCGTCCGCACCCGCTC
>CAYUJE010000100.1:13139-19953 GCA_964444865.1 uncultured Pirellulaceae bacterium
GGCGAACCATCGTCAGCCAGCGTTGTCCTGGCTATGTCGGCCCTTTCGACACTTTGGGAAGTCCTTTGTAAGGAGTCTTGCCGTGAAACCTTTCATCTTCAGTTTGGCCTCTTAGAGCCTCGGTCTGCCGCTGCCGCTGTTGCATGGTAGCGGTTCTTAACGAGGCTCCTCTTTCCGCTGCAGGCGACGGCCTGCGCTCTTGCGGCTCACTCACTGCTTTTGCTGAAACGACGTTACCGTTGTTCTCCCTGTGGCGATTCACCCAAGGTCTCGCCGTGCCCACGAGTCTATTTCCACGCGCAGTTTCTACACAACCATTCAGAAACATGAAATCAAGAAAACGATCGATTGAGTCCCAATCCCTGGCCGCGGAGTTGCATAGCGACGACGGGCAGGACCCCAAAGAGTTCTTTCGAAAATCCAAACAAGTCCGAAAATCCGTCCGCAAAGCCATGCAGCTTTGCAGTCAGGTCGCGGACACCCTCAGCCTGGTGCTATCCGGCGAATGCCGGGATGAAGTCCTCCAGAATCTGCTCGTCGCGGAAGTGACGCCGGCACCGGATGCGTCGCAACTGCTGGTGGTGTTGTCTCCTGCTCCCGGCAGTCCGTCACTAACCGATGGGGAAGTGATGGCCGCCCTGCGCGCCGCCTCCGGGCGACTGCGGACGGAAGTGGCGGGAGCCATTTCACGGAAGCGGGCACCGCGACTGGTGTTTCAGTTTCTGCCACTGATGGAGAGAAAGGAGCGTGGCGAATGACCCGTCAGAAAACCCAAGCCACCATTCACCACTGGCTGGCTGAGCCGTTGCCGCCGGAGGTGTCCCGCTCCATCGAGCGTTTGTCATTCGCCGAGGACGTGCAGCACATAGCCGTCATGCCCGACGTGCATATCTCCGGCGATGTCTGCGTCGGTCTCGCCGTCGCCACCAGCCGGCTGATCTATCCGGCGGCCGTCGGCGGAGACATTGGCTGCGGCATGGCGGCGTTGCCGTTTTCAGCCGACGCATCCGTGATCGATAATGCCTCGGCAGCGTCGGCGCTGCTGCGAATTCTAAGCGTTCGCATTCCGGCCATCCGCCATCCGCGGAAATCCATCCCTGCCTCGCTGCCAGAGCATCTCGCCGAGCAGTCCTTGAGCCATCCGCGACTCGACAAACTGAAGCAGCGCGATGGACTGGTGCAGCTTGGCACGCTCGGCCGCGGCAATCACTTTGTGGAATTCCAAGCCGACGATGAAGGACGGCTTTGGCTGATGCTGCACAGCGGTTCGCGGGGGATGGGGCAGGCGATCACACAGCATCATCTGGCCCTTGCGGGAAAAGGCAAATCGAAAAGTGCTCTGGTGTCGCTGGATGCCGAGAGCGAAGTCGGGCGAGATTATCTCCAAGATGCCGCATGGGCCATCGCTTATGCCGAAGCGAACCGTCGGGCCATGATGGCCGCCATTTGCGAAATCATGCGAGAGCTGTTTCGCCTGGAAGCCGAGCCTGGTGGCCTGATTCACTGCCATCACAATCATGTCCGGCAAGAGTTGCACTTTGGAAAGAACTACTGGGTTCACCGCAAAGGGGCACTTCCCGCCACCGCCGACTTGCCCGGCGTTATTCCCGGCTCCATGGGAACTTGCAGTTACCACGTCACCGGACGTGGTTGTGAATCGTCCCTCCACTCCAGTTCCCACGGAGCCGGCCGCGCCCTGAGCCGCGGCGAGGCGAAACAGCAGATTTCCCCGCGGCAACTCGAGCGGGAAATGGCGGGAGTTTGGTTCGATCCAGGGCTCGCGAGCGAACTGCGGGACGAAGCCCCGTCCGCTTACAAAGATATCGGCACCGTCATGCGTGCCCAGCGTGAACTGACGCGAATCGACCGGCGTCTGCGCCCGCTGCTCTCCTTCAAAGGGGGTTGAACAAATCTCGCCGCATTCTGGATTCCCCAAAAGGAAGTGCCGTCTACAATAAACATCGAAAGGAATTTGAAATGAACCCTACTTTTTGCCTGTTTGCTGGCATTTTGCTCTTTGCCGTCACTCCCTCTTTCGCCATCGCCCGCGAACGGCCGGCTCCGCCGCCGTCGCGATACGCCTATTCCTTCACAATCGACGAGAAGTCGCTTCCAGAAGGTGTCACAGTCCGAAAGGCCGGTGAGGGGAACGCCGCGAGGTATTTCATCAAGAATGTTGGCGAGAAGCCCTTGATGATTGGCGAGATTTTTTCCAATGAAAAACTCGTCAGCGGCACGAAGCTGGAAAATGGCAAGGTGTACGGGTGGTTTCCAAATGGCGTTCCCATGGAAGGGAAGACGCACCTGAAAGGCTGGCAGGCACCGTTTGGCGACATTGAGGAAACACTGCTCATCCTGCCTCGCGAACCGCTGAAGATCCCCGAGGGACGCAAGCCAGGGCTCGGCAAAGAAGTCCCCAAGCCGGAAGAATCCGCGATCAAGGTCAATTTCGACGGCAAGCCGTACGAGATCAAGATCACGATTCACTATCGGCTGAACGAAGCATATGACAAATAACGGCCGTTCTATTAAGCGGCGTTTTGCGTTGCCCCAACGGGAGAGGTCCGCATGAGCGCCTTTGTTCGTAGCCACACGCGGCCTCGCGTGTAGGCTTCCTGCGACCGCCCCACCACCAGAAGCCAGCACGCGAGGCCGCGTGCGGCTACGTCCCTTATAGTCCGCTCGCTTTCTTAGCCCGCTTCAAGACATCTCCCGCTTTTTTTCTCGCTCGACTGGCTCCATCGGCGAGAATCTCCTCGACCCGTTTTGGGTTGGCGGCATATTCCTCGCGTTTGGCGTGGGCGGCGGTGAAGTACGCCTCCGCGGCATCGGCGAGGGCTGTTTTTACCTGGCCGTAGCCAAAGCCGCCGCGGCGGTAGAGGGAGGCCATTTCTTCCCGCTTCGCATCGTCGACGAACAGGGAATAGAGTTGATACAGGTGGTCTCCGTCCGGCTCCTTCGGCTGTTCCATCGGACGGGAGTCGGTGGCGATTCGCATCACCTTTTTCCGCATCGCCTTGAGGGGCTCGAAGACCTCGATGGTGTTGTTGTAGCTCTTGGACATCTTTTCGCCGTCGGTTCCCGGCACCTTGGCGGCGTTGTCGAGCACTTTGGCCTTGGGGAGGATAAAGACCTCGCCAAAAGCGTGGTTGAATTTGTCGGCCACATCGCGGCAGACCTCAATGTGCTGCACCTGATCCTGGCCGACGGGGACCACGTCGGCGTCATACCCCAGAATGTCCGCCGCCATCAGCACGGGATAGGTAAAGAGTCCGGCATCCGCAGCGATGCCCTTGTCCTTCTTGTCCTTGTAGGCATGGCACCGTTCGAGCAGTCCCATCGGCGTGCTTGTCATCAGGAGCCAGCAGAGTTCGCTGACTTCAGGAACGTCCGACTGCACGAAGAGGGTCGCTTTGCTCGGATCGACTCCCAGGGCCAATAGGTCAATTGCGAGGTCTAGCGTGTTCTGCCGCAGGATCTTCGGATCGCGAATGGTTGTCAGGGCGTGCAGGTTTGCGATGAAGTAATACGACTCATTGCCGTGCTGCAGGTCGATATACTGCCGGATGGCGGCAAAGTAATTTCCCCAGTGGATTCGGCCGGTCGGTTGAATGCCGGAAAGGACGCGCATGGTGAGGAGCAGATTGTTGATTCGGTCGTGTTGGTGAGAACCAACCAATTATAGCCGCTCAGGAGGGAAAGCTCACAGGCGGGCTGCCTGTGGCTACGTGCGAAGCGTCCCTGCGACCTCGTGAATCGACTTCGCTCCTAGCGTGATTAATGCCCCTGGCAACGCACCTGCCAGCTTCATCGTCACTGTCGGGTCGTAGTAATTCGCCGTGCCGATTTGGACGGCACTCGCGCCGGCGACCAGGAATTCCATGACGTCGTCGATGGTGGCGATGCCGCCGATGCCGACGAGGGGAGTCGAGAGCCCCTTGCTTTTGAGGGCCTGAAACGCCTGGTGGACGCAGCGGAGGGCGATGGGTTTGATGGCGGGACCACTGAGGCCACCGACGACGTTCCCCAAGAGTGGCCGGCGTTTCTTCCAGTCGATGGCCATGCCGAGAACCGTGTTGATCAGGCTAATCGCATCCGCCCCGGCTTCAGCGGCAGCGACGGCGATGTCGGCGATGCGGGCGACGTTGGGGGTGAGCTTGGCGAGGATGGGGGTCGTTTTTGCAGCAGCGACAACCGCGGAGACGAGCTTATTGCAGGTGGCGGGATCGACGCCGAAATCGACTCCGTGGGCGACATTGGGGCACGAGATGTTGAGTTCGATGGCCGCCACGCCTGGAAGTCCCTCAAGTTGTTTCGCCATCTCCACGAACTCTTCGTGATTGGCTCCCGCGATGCTGACGATGATGGCGGTCGGAAGCGTGGCGAGATACGGCAGATGATGCTCGATAAAAGCATCGATGCCGTCGTTATCCAGACCAATGGAATTGAGCAAGCCGGCACTGGTTTCGACGGTCCTCCACGGTTTGTTGCCGATGCGGGGGGCTTTGGTCACCGTCTTGGGCAGAATTCCGCCAAGCTGCGAGAAATCGACCAGCTTTTCCATCTCCCGCGCGTAGCCGAAGGTTCCGGAGGCGGTGAGGATAGGGTTGCGAAGCGCGAGGCGGCCGAGAGAAACGCGGAGGTCGATTTCCGCGAAGGAAGAGGCCGGCGCAGCAGGAAGTGAGGGAGATGGAGACATCCCTCGCGAATGTAACGGCGCAAGGCAATGCGGGAAAGGGCTTGGAAGCAGCCCGCGGAGTTTGCGCGCCGATGGGTCCGCTCAAGCCGTGAGCGGCCTGCTAAATCACGCCGCCGTGGACTCGACGAGGCGAAAGGTGGCTCGGCTGATCGAGGAACCAGAAGCGTTCCCACTCTTCCTGAATGTGCTTCAGGTTTTCCGAGGTGTAGATGAGTTCCCGGGTGCGGATGGCGGGATCGCCGCTATAGGCCGGTATTAAGCAGCCGACGTTCGCACAGACGGCCGTAAGCAACAAGGCAGCGATAATGAACCGACGCATCGATCTTTCCTCCATGAAGGACCGTCCTTGAACGAGCGTAACTTAGCCCGCATCAAGCGCTTCCGTCAATTTATGGGACAACCCTTGCGGGCGGTCTGAAATGTCTGGCCGGGCTAAAAAGCCCGTCCTGCTTGTTTACGTCCAACCAAAGTCCAGCTAGGGAGGTGGTGCCGCTGTCGGAACCGGAACGGGGGTAGCATTGGCTAGTGGGGGGGTATTAGCCGCCATAGCCGCCTGTCTGGCCCGCTTCTGTTCGTCGAGTTGCCGAACTCTTTCTTCCATCTCCTTGCCAGGCTTGAAGGTTACGACCATTTTCGCCGGCACATCCACCCGTTCACCGGTCCGTGGGTTGCGTGCCTTGCGAGCCGCTCGTTCCTTCACTTCGAACACACCGAAGTTCCTCAGTTCGATTCGCCTTTCCTCCACCAGCGTCTCCACGATGGCGTCGAAAGTCTTCTGAACGATTTCCTTCGTCTTCAATTGAGTCATCTCAATCGCTTCGGAAATCGTCTTCACGATCTCTTTCTTGGTCACGTCCGGCCCTCCCCAGGAGCTTGCGATTGGGCAAAAAAGCGGCACTTCCAAAAAATGCTGCCAGCGTCCCAAGTGTAGATGCCGCAAGTACTAGAGTCAAGCTCAGTCGTCGTAAACCCTGAAAGTCCGAAGGGCGTTCCGCCCCATCCGGTGTTGCCAGATTAAGCGGGACGTTCCCCTTTATCGTCCCTACAACCGGCAATCTTCAGCAAATCGGTAGAATCCGCAAAGCTTGCCTAAACGGACCGAAAAATAGTCATAACAGGGGGGGCTGGTGGCGCATGGGCAGTAAGCAGCATTCATTCGCCATTCGGGCTTCGTCATTACCTTCCCCGTTCACACTTTCATCACCTTCCGCTGTTCCTCGATGCTTTCCAGCGAGTGCAGTTGCCCCTGTCCACTGCCGGGGCAGACCGAGCAGGTGTGTTTCCAATCGGATTCGGTCTTCAGGTTGGAGTCCCAGAAAGGCCAGGTGCGGCATTGGCGGGGGCGGGCGGAGTAAACGGTGCATTTGCGGGCCGTGGTGTCGAAAAAGACGCAGGCGCCATCCGAGAACTCTTTTAAGCTCTTGCGGGCCCCGACCTTGCGGACATATTTGTCCTCAAAGGCTTCTGCGTCACCGTTTTCCACGAGCGTGGCTAAGGCGACAATTTCCTCGTTGTTGACCCACACATACCCCGGCGCACCCGTGCAGCAGTCGCCGCACTGTGAGCAGGTAAATTTCAATCCTTCGCTGTACCAAGGAAGTTCGTCGGCCATGCTGTCACTCCATTTCTTGCCTGAATATTAGCGGCTGCCTGCAAATCGCACCACTCACCCGTTTCGGACCACTTGCCCAACCGGCTACAATTCCAGGCTGAACCGCCCGCCCCTCCCACACCTGAATGGAGCCCACCATGAAACGCCTGTTGCTATGCACCCTGCTCATTGCCTCCTTGTCGGTTACGGCTCGCGCCGAAGAGAAACCACTCAACACGCCGCCGGAAGGCTTCACTGCCCTCTTCAACGGCAAAGATCTGACCGGCTGGAAGGGACTCGTTGGCAATCCCAAATCGCGGGCCGCAATGAGTCCTGAAGACCTCGCCAAGGCGCAGGAAGCAGCGGATAAGAAAGCCCATGACCATTGGAGTGTGGTGGACGGAGTCCTGACTTTTGACGGCAAAGGAGACAGCCTCTGCACCGCCAAGGATTACGCCGACTTCGAGTTCTACTGCGACTGGAAAATAAAGCCCAAGGGGGACAGCGGCATCTATCTACGGGGC
>CAYUJE010000101.1:0-19936 GCA_964444865.1 uncultured Pirellulaceae bacterium
ATGGGGGTCCAAGGTGCCATGTTCCAGATGATCGGCCACGGCATCAGCTCGGCCGGCATGTTCTTTATGGTCGGCGTGGTTTACGACCGGGTTCATCACCGCAACCTGGAAGAATTCGGCGGCCTGTTCGGCAAAATGCCGGTTTACACCGCGATGGCCATCGGCATCTTCTTCGCTGGCCTCGGTCTCCCCGGACTCTGCGGCTTTATCGGCGAAGTTTTCGTCGTCCTTTCGGTTTGGAAGTTCAGCATGCTCCTCGCCGTCCTTTCGGCCTTCGTAGTGATCCTCACGGCAGCGTACATCCTCTGGGCGATCCAGCGGGTCTACCTGGGTGCCGAATACAAGGGCCCCCACGAGGACCACCTCACCCCCAGCACGCTTCGCGAAAACACCATCGGCATCACGCTCTTGGTGTTCGCGATTATCTTTGGCGTGTTCCCGTATCAGACCGTCCTCAAGTACATGGACAAGACAATTACCCAGCAGACCAGCGACTTGGCTCAGTGGACCAAAGACAACATCCCTGTCCCGCCACCTGCTGTGGAGACAACCGCTCGTAGTAATCGGCTTCAGCCGGTAAGCGAGCCAAGCGGTAACCGGCTGAAGCCGGTAACCATGAACATGACCAACGACCTGTAAGTGCGTGGCTCGAAAGCTCCTGTGGAAAACCTTCACGAACTCGTTAGCCGGCTGATTGTGGATACGAAGGGCTCGACTGATTCGAGCTTCTTCGCCATTACCGCCGACTCCAGCCTGGCAGCCTTCCTGCCGGAATTGCTGCTCTGCGCGACGATCCTGGCCATGCTCTTCATCCGGCTGTTTCGCCTCGGCAAGCATGTGAGCGCGTTTTACATCGCCCTTCCCGGGACTCTGGCGGCCCTTTACTTTGCCGCCTCCACGGGCGGGTTGCTGGGTGAAGCGGGGGGCTCGGGAATGCACTCCGGCGAGCGGATGGAAATCTTCACGGGTATGCTCGTCTACGACTCGTTTTCCGTCTTCATACGGGCTGCCCTGCTGCTGTTCGTGGTCCTGTTTCTGATTTTCACCAAGATTTCTGGCATTCCCGACCACGATGATGGGCCGGACATTTACGCACTCGTCCTGGGGGCCACGCTGGGGATGTGTCTGATGGCCACGGCCAATCATTTGCTCATGGTCTTCATGGGAGTGGAAATGGCGAGCGTACCCTCCTACGTACTCGCCGGTCTGATGAAAGGGCGCCGCAAAGCCAGTGAAGCGGCTCTCAAGTATGCCGTTTACGGAGCGGGAGCGGCGGGTGTGATGCTCTATGGAATCAGCCTGCTGGCGGGACTGCTTAACTCGGCTCACCTGCCGACAATGGCGCAAGTTCTCGCGGCGAAGATGCATACATTGGATTCTTCCGAGCAGCTCGTGCTGGTCTTTGGGTCGCTCCTCATTTCCGTCGGCATCGCCTTCAAGCTTTCCGCGGTTCCCTTTCACTTCTGGTGCCCGGACGTGTTCGAAGGGGCCACGGCGGAAGTCAACGCCTTTCTCTCCGTCGCTTCCAAGGCAGCCGCTTTGGCCTTGCTGGTTCGCGTGGTCATTGGCCTGGGAACGATTGCTCCCCACGGTCATCTCCCGGGTGAACGAACAGCCGCCCTGGCCTCGCCCCCGGTCCAAACAACTGCTGCGATTTTCAATGTCGCCAACGAACCGGCCAAAGCCGGCCCAGCGCATTCTCCCAGCGATGCCAATCCGCCGCACAACCCCAAAACTGCCGGCCAAAGCGCCAGCACGGCCCTGCTGCCGGTTCGAGATTTCACCGGCAAGTTGATTGCCTTTTTCGCCATCATCACTTGCACCTTCGGCAACCTTGCCGCCTACGGGCAGACGAATATCAAGCGGCTCCTGGCGTATTCCACGATCGCCCATGCCGGTTACATGATGATGGCGGTGGCGGCAGTGATTGGACTGGCCGGGATCAACGATCAGCAGGCCAAAAAGGCGGCGGCAGCGCTGGCGATTTACATCGGCGTTTACTTGTTCATGAATCTAGGAGCCTTCGCCGTGGTGGCGTTCCTCCGCAACGCCATGCGAAGCGAAGACATTGCCGACTATGCCGGCCTTATTCGCCGCTGCCCGATGACGGTGATTTGCTTTGCCGCCATCCTGTTCAGCCTGATTGGCCTGCCGCCGCTCGCGGGCTTTTACGGCAAATTCGCCATCTTCTCCGCTTTGGCGGACGGTTATAGCATCCTTAAGTCGAACGGTCAGGGGGGATACCTTTTGCTCCTGCTCGTGGTTGGCGGTATTAATACGGCCATCAGCTTGTTCTACTATCTCCGCGTGGTCAAAGTCATGACGATTGATCCGGAACCGCGGGACCGCCCTCCCTTTGCCTTTTCGGACGTGTCGCTGGCCGGTGCCTATCTCTGGCTGATTACGCTTCCCACGCTGGCCATCATGATTTATCCCGGGGCACTCAATGCCCTGGCCACCGCCGCTGCCGAGCACCTGTTTTAACGATTTGCATTTTCGCATGACTCCCTCGACCAACGAGATACTGAACCGCCTGCTCGTCTTGCACGAGCGCTCGCTGCCAGTCTACCTCAGCTTTGCCGCGCCTGAGCATATCGAGAAGTCCCCCGCGATTGGCCAGGTCTTCCGGCAAATGGCTGCGGATCACATGCGGACCGTCGATCGCCTTGGCACTCTCGTTCTGGAAAATCATGGCACGGTGGACCACGGGGAGTTCCCCATGTCCTTCACGTCGCTGCACGATCTTTCCGCGAACTATCTTCTCAAACTGATGATCGAACGCCAGCACAAGCTGATTTCCGCCCTTGGCAAGCTGGCCGACATGCTTGCCACCGCCCCCTACGCCCAAGCCGCCGCTCGCGAAGCCCTGGGTGAAGCCAAGGGGCACCTGGAGAACCTGGAAGAAGCGGCTGTCTCACCGCGGGCGGCGTAAGTAGCCTGCACACTCTGCGTGCAGGCATGTCCGCTCACGGAGTGAGCGGACTACAATTCTGACATGCATCTCTTCGATACCCACGCTCATCTCGCTTCCGAGCATCTGGCAGATGACCTGCCGGGAGTGCTCGCTCGTGCCAAGGCCGCCGGTGTAAGCGATATCCTTTCCGTCGGAACCGACCTCGCGACCAGCCGCCGCGGTGTTGAGTTGGCGACCGCGCACGAGGGCATTTCCGCTTCTGCCGGCATCCATCCAACGCATGCCGGGGAAGCTGAGCCGGAAGATTGGGACGAAGTGGTTCGCCTTGCGACTGACAGTTTCCAAGTCGTCGCGCTGGGAGAGACGGGCCTCGACAACTATTGGAAGGACGTGCCATTCCCTCTCCAGCAGGATTACTTCCACCGCCATCTTCGCTTATCCCAACAAATCAATCTCCCCTTCATCGTCCATCAACGGGAGTGCATGGCCGAGATTCTTGAGATGCTTCGTGAAGCGGCATCGCTCGGACCACTGCGAGGGGTGATGCACTCCTTCACCGGCACGCCGGAGGAAGCAGCTGAGTGCCTCAGCCTGGGCATGCACATCAGCTTCGCGGGAATGGTGACCTTCAAAAAGTCGGACGACTTGCGGAATGTGGCAAGGACGATTCCCACCGACCGGATTCTCGTCGAAACCGATTCCCCCTATCTCTCCCCCGAACCCTTCCGCGGCAAACGCCCCAACGAGCCAGCGCGGGTATTGCATACGGCGAAGTGTCTGGCGGAAGTTCGCGGCCTGTCCCTGGCCGATTTTGCTAAGCAAACCACGGCGAATGCTCGCGCCCTCTTCGCGGCTCGCATGTGAGCCCTATAATCGGAAATGACGAAGCCCGAATGACGAATGGCGAATGAAAGAATTCACCAATTCGCCATTCGTCATTCGGGCTTCGTCATTCCAATCCAAACATCGCACCTCGTACAAGGTTCCTCCCGTGTCAGAACACGTCGTCATCATCGGCAGCGGGCCCGCGGGCTGGGCTGCCGCCATCTATGCTGCCCGGGCCAATTTGAATCCCCTCGTTTTCGAAGGGGCTTCGATTGAAGCCAATCGCATCGCCGGCACGCTGCCGCTCGGGCAGCTCAACCTGACGACCGAGGTCGAGAATTACCCCGGCTTTCCCAAGGGAGTGCTCAAGGATTACATCGCCAGTGCTCTCTCCCCCGAGCGGCTGGAGGCGGATTTTCCGGTTGGCCTGGAAGAGCATTCCCACGCCGTTACCGGCCCGGAACTGATGAACCTGATGCGCCAGCAGGCGGTCAATTTTGGTACCCGCATCATCAGCGACGACATCGTCAGCGTCGACCTTTCCCAGAGGCCATTCAAACTCAAATCGCTGGAAGAGAAAGACTTCGAAGCCGAGACCCTGATCCTCGCCACCGGGGCGAGAGCCAATTACCTGGGGCTCCCCTCCGAGGACAAGTATAAAAACCGCGGCGTCAGCGCCTGCGCCGTCTGCGACGGTGCCCTCCCCATCTTCCGCAACAAGCCGCTGGTGGTGGTTGGCGGCGGCGACAGTGCGGTGGAAGAGGCGACCTACCTCACCAAGTACGCATCCACAGTCCACATGCTGATGCGCAGGGATGTCTTCCGCGCCAGTAAGATCATGGCCCAGCGGGCACTCGATAATCCCAAAATCAAGCTGCACTATTTCCGCGAAGTCGACGAAGTTTTGGGAGACGAGAAAAAGGTCACGGCGATTCGCATGAAGAACAACAAGGATGGGGGAACCGAGGAGATTCCCGCCAGCGGTCTGTTCCTCGCGATCGGCCACACGCCGAACACCGCGTTCCTGAACGGACAACTCGAACTCAACGAAAAGGGATACATCAAGTACACGACGATGATGCGGACTTTCACCAGTGTGGAAGGGGTCTTTGCCGCCGGCGACGTGGCGGACGACTATTATCGCCAGGCCATCACCTCCGCCGGCACGGGCTGCATGGCGGCGCTCGATGCGGAACGGTATCTGGCTGCGAAGGGCATTTAACTCCGAGAACGAACATGAAGAAGCTTTGCGTTACCCTCGCCTCGCTGCTCGTCGCGGTGGTCGTCTTTCCCGCTCTCTCGCGAGCCGAGCACGATGGCAAGCTTCAAATTCTGCTCCTGGGGGACAGCACCACCATCGGCAGCGTTTGCCGGATTACCAATCCCGAAGGGCCACATCTGGAGGATGTCATCCGGCTGCTCTTGGCCACGGAGAAAGACCTGCCGCCGGCCAACGTCATCAATCAAGGGCGGGACGGCGAGTACATTCATGGATTACTCGCCAACAAACGATACGACAAGGAGATCGCCAAGCTCCCCGGCATCGACTACGTCTTGATCCGCTACGGCCTCAACGATGTCGCCAAGCGGGAGGATTTCGACAACAATTTCCCCAAGGATTTCCACGAGCTGATTGGTCGGCTGAAGGGGGACTTTCCCAAGGCGGCAATCATCCCCGTCACGATCATTCCCTACATGACGCTCGAAGCGGACGCACGGGTTAATAAGCTCATCGCCAAAGTCGCCGAGGACGAAAAACTGACACTGTTCGATGTCTACACCCGCTACCAGGCGGAATTGCAGCACGGCCCCAACATGCTGAACTACCGCCGCTACGCGCTCAGCAGAATCCCCGAAGCCCAGCGGGACTGGGTCAAGCCGTTCCTCCGCAATGATTCCGTCGTGGTCATGGACAACCGGCTGGACGCCCACTTTCGCAATCTGCCCGGCTGGTTCGGCGACCGCCATCCCAACCTGGCCGGCTATCATGTGATTGGGGACGAGACGGCCAAATTCCTGGCGGCACAAATCCGCAAGCAGAAGACCCCATAGCTCGTCATAGTTGCACTACAAAAAGACTTCCTTCTCCTGCACCCAGGCTTTGGAAAGCTGCCCCTTGCGGCGGGCCTCTTCAATCTCCTCGTCCGCGCCGCCGCGGAGGGCATAAATTGCCTGACCGGGACTGACGTACTTGTTCCAATACCGCTCGTAAATCTCCACCAGCTCCTTGTTTCGGGCGAGAGCATACGGCACGGCATGCAGCATCGTCTGACCACGAGTGCGCTTCTGAAAATAATGGCCAACAATGGCCGGCAGCAAGGAGGAGAGCCACGTATCGGTCACCCGGTCCACCAGCCGGGGAATCACATACCTTGCCTGCTGTAGCGGTCCCAGCGCCTCATGCAGCGCCTCGGTGAAAATCCGGCTGTCTTCCGTCGATGCTTCCTCGAGAAAGACTCGCAAATAACCGCCGGAGCGTTCCCCCACATGAATCTCTGCTCCGCTCTGTACCAGCCGCGTCTCCACGAGCGCGCCAAGCACTGCCTGACCAATGGCCAGAGTGAGAGATTGATTGCTCCACGGCGAGCGCGAGCCGGCAAATGGTGGAAAGCTGCGCGGATCCGGCTCGCCGCGGGTCCGCATCTCCAGCGCCCGCACCGGCAGGTTGCGGTACGGCTGACCGACTTTCCACAAACCGCGGACTGCGTCCCGCCGGGCCGCCCGGGACAGCATTTCTTCATTGAGCGCGGCGACCGAGCCTTCGAGTCCCTCCGGACGAAGGCGGCTGAAGGCGGGGTGGACGTGGCCGACTCCCTTTTCGATGGCCCCATCATCGGTGACACCATAAAGCGTGGCATGCTTGGCCCGAAACCGCAGATAATCGTCGAGCCCCTTGCTGAATTCCGGAGCCAGGCAAACCACATCCCAATTGTTCGCCAGCTTCCCGGGCTCGGCGGCGTCCAGGCGGATCGAACGGCCGCGAAGTTGATTGACCGTCATGCTGGTCGTCACGGTCGTGAGATCGATCAGCACGTTGATCTTGCTGGCATCCCAACCTTCTCCCAGCAGGCCGCGCGTACCGACCAGACAACGAGTCACTCCGCGCTGAAACAGTTCGGTGATCATCTCCACATACACGCGCGGGCACCAATCTCCTCCGGATCCGTTGACGACATGAAATCCCGCCTCCTCGCTCATTTCCAGCCGCACTTCATACTCATTTTTGGCCAACCACGCTCGGGCCTCACGCAAAAACACATCCTCCAGGTCGTCATCCACCAGCACGCTCGAACCGGTGACCAGAATCGGATGCAACTTGTCGGTATCAGGGTTTTGAACGAGTGTTTTGAATGCGGCAATCGCGCCGCCCGCTTCCGAACTGAGCAGGTCCTCGATGCCGGCTGTGGTTGCGGAGGACTTTTCATAGTCGGCCACAACCACGGCTCGCAGTTTCTCCTCCAGGATTCGAGACTCCGCCTTCAATATAGGAACGAGCGCCTGGCACTTGCTCTGCGAATAGGCCATTACTCGACCGACTGGCGAAGCACAGGCTTGCCAGCCGGTCTCGGTGATTTGAATTCCCAGCATCCGCAGGCGGCCAATGACCTGGTCCGCCAGTTTTTGATCCCGCCCGTCCGGTGAAGGTCGCAGCCGATGTCGAACGTAGCGGTCCAGCACTGGTGACAGCACGCTCATGTCCAGCGGCTCGGGCTCGTCGTCTCCTCGCGGCTCTTCTTCCGGCGGCGGAACATCCTCCGGCAGCGGCAAGTGCCGGGAGAGCAGAAACTTTCTCGCCGCCAGAGCGAAATCCACGTCGCGCCGTTCGAAGGAAAGCCAGTCTTTTGCAAGACCATGCGGAGTCCGCTTCTCCGCGAGCACGCGCGTGAGCCACTCTGTCAGACATTCGCGGCTTGGCTCTTGGTTCTGTCTCGGATTCAGCTCGGCAGGGTCCGGAAGCTGTCGGACATCGGGCTCGTCTGCTGGAAACGGCTGACAGAGTTCCTCCACGACGTTTGTGAATGCTTCGTCGGCATTGGCAATGAACGACAACTCGGCAGCAGTGGGGCGTACGAAATAGGCGAGGTCCTGATAGGGGGAAAGAAAGCCATCCTTCACCACGGCGGGAACCGGCACCTCGTACACAACCGGCCCCAGCATCTCGTCATAACGGAGCACATCAGCCGGCAGTTTGCCGTCTCGATCCGGCGGCGTTGCCGTCAGGCCAATAATCACCGGCTGGGAAAGCAAATCGTGGGCGTCGGCCAAAACGCGTCCCCAGTGGCCGAGCAGGTGATGACACTCATCGAGAATAACGAGTCCCACGCCCCGCTGCTTGAGCCGTTCCAGCGTGGCCCGCGAACTGGCGTGCAGGTTTTTCAGGGCATCACCGCCGATGGCCGCTGCATCGCGCACTTGCTTGCGATAAGCCGCCAGCCGTTGTTCGTAGTAGTCGCGGTTGTGCCGCGCCAAGTCGCGGAGCCAGATTTCCGCTTCCCGCAGGTCCTTCGCCTGTCCCTTCTCCAGCAGACGTTCTCGCCAAAGTTGGCCGGCCTGCTGGTCGAGGTCGTCCGTGGCGTGACTGGGTAGCGTGAGGGACTGGTAGGTGAGCGACGTAAGCATCGCCGGCTCACGGGGATCCATGCTGACAAGTTCGCCTCCCGCACCACCTTGAAAGCCATCGAACAGATCAGTCCGGGCCGCCCACTGGGACTGGATGGCCGAATTGGGCGATAAGACCAGTGCTGGCGACTTCACGCACTGAGCCCACAGGAAAAGCCCCAAGATGGTCTTCCCTGAACCCGGCGGCGCAACAATGTGCAGTCGCCGCTCACCTTCCGCCAGTTGCCGGCGAGCAATTTCCACCACCTCCGCCTGCGAAGGGCGAAGCTGGCCGCGAAAGTTAAGCTGCGGAAACGGTGCCACGGGGAAGGCGGCAGGCCGAGGGGTAATCATCCGGGACGAATTCATGGTCCCAATTTCCTCGGAATGGGCCGCGGCGGCAACTCCATATCACAACTGCTAGCGGCGAGTTGTCCATAGCTGCATTGTCGGACGGGAAGAGTTAAGCTTTCACCATAGCCTTAGTTGCATTTTCAGTCACCACATGGCTTGGGGAGTTGTCCGGTGAAAGTTCTAGATTGTGTTTTTCGTTCTGGAGTAGCCGGAATAGTCCTGCTGTTCACGGCTTCGCTTGGAGTCGCGGACGGCCCAGCCAGCGTCAAGTTCGACTTGGAAGCACTTTCCAAGGCTCCCGCGACCTTTCCCGCGGATATCGCTGCAGCGGAGGGGGTCAAGGCGATCTTCTATGAAGGTGCGACTTTCCAAGGAAAGCCGACTCGCGTTTTCGCCTATTACGGGGTTCCCAAGGAAGCGGTTGATAATCCCGGCAAAAAGTTTCCCGCAATGGTCCTGATTCACGGCGGAGGCGGCACGGCCTTCGACCGCTGGGTCAAGGTCTGGAATTCCCGCGGCTATGCGGCCATTTCGATGGACTTGTGCGGCTGCGTGCCGGTTCGCGAGGAGAACAAATGGAAACGGCATGAACACGGCGGCCCGCCCGGCTGGGACGCCAGCTTCGGCCAACTCGATGACCCCGTGCCCGATCAATGGACCTATCAAGCCGTCAGTGCCGTCGCTCTTGCTCATTCTCTGTTGCGGTCGTATCCGGAAGTAGACGCGGATCGCATCGGTGTCACGGGCATTTCCTGGGGCGGCTATATGACCAGCATCGTTTCCGGCGTCGATTCGCGGTTCAAATTCGCCGTCCCTGTCTACGGCTGCGGCTTCCTCGGCGAGAACTCGGCCTGGCTCCCCGCCTTTGAAAAGATGGGCAAAGAAAAAGCCGACCTCTGGCTGCGGCAGTGGGATCCCTCTTCGTATTTGGGGAAAGCCAAGATGCCCATTCTCTGGGTCAACGGCACCAACGATTTCGCCTACCCGATGGACTCCTGGCAAAAATCCTATCGCCTACCCGGCAGCCCACGAACCCTATGCCTCCGCATCCGCATGCCGCACGGCCACGGCCCTGTGGGGGAGAACCCCGAGGAAATCCACATTTTTGCCAATCAATTTCTGACTGGTGGCAAACCGCTCGCCACCATCACCGCCCAAGGAGAGAAAGAGGGCGACGCCTGGGCCACTTTCAAAGCGGAGGTGCCGATCACCAAAGCCGAACTCGAATACACTCTCGACGACGGCAAGTGGCAAACTCGCAAATGGGAATCAACTCCCGCGGATGTTGATGCCAAGACCAGCCGGGTCACGGCCAAAATTCCCGCTGGTGCCAAGGTCTTTTACCTGAATCTCTTTGACGATCGGAACTGCGCCGTCAGCACCGAGCACGTCGAGGTGAAGAGCAGCAAATGACTAATCCACCCCTCATACTCTACGGCACCGCTTGGAAAGAAGACCGCACCCAGGCACTCGTGGAACTTGCGCTGGAGCAAGGCTTTCGCGGCATCGATACTGCCAACCAGCGGAAGCACTACTATGAAGCAGCTGTCGGCCAGGCCATTGCCGCGGCAATCGAACGCGGCCTGGTTCGTCGGGAAGATCTTTTCCTGCAAACCAAATTCACGTTCCAGAACGGCCAGGATCATCGCCTCCCCTACGACCCGTCGGCACCGATTTCCACGCAAGTCGAGCAGTCGTTCGCCAGTTCGCTCGAACATCTGGGAGTCGCCACGATGGATTCCTATTTGCTCCACGGACCGACGCAGCGCACCGGCCTGGCCGCGGAGGACTGGTCCGCCTGGTGGGCGATGGAAGCCATTTTTCACAGCGGCAAGGCTCGGCTGATCGGCATCAGCAACGTCAATCTCGAGCAGCTTCAACAACTCGTCGGCAAGGCAAGAGTCAAACCGGCCTTCGTCCAAAACCGCTGCTATGCCTCCCGTGGCTGGGATCGGGGGGTACGGGAATTCTGCACCGCCAACGGAATTGTCTACCAAGGTTTCTCCCTGCTCACCGCCAATAGCGATGCATTGTCCCATCCCGATCTACTCCGCATCGCTCGCAGCCATGACCAGACCCCCAGCCAACTCGTGTTCCGCTTTGCGCTCGCGGTGGGCATGCTGCCGCTCACCGGAACCACCAGTGCGGCCCACATGACGGCCGATTTGGAAGCGGTCAAGTCCTCGCTGGAACCGCGCGAAGTGTCCCAAATCGAAAACCTTGTCGCCGGCCCCCGGTAGTGCATTTTTTTCCCTGGGACAAGAGGGGCCGGTAGATCGACTACGACTTCATCGTGAAGCTCATCACCGACTGCCAGGCCAAACCGGACTTGAGCCGAGCCGCATCTATTCGCGCATGGGAGCGGAAGTGCGCAAGCGCTCCGGTGACCGCGGCGGAGAAACACAATGCGTTTTTGAAAGAGCTGGGATTACGCCCTTCGCCATCGGCCGGCTCGAACTAGGCGCACACCCCCCTCTTGGGGACTTGACGGACACTTGGGATATGTATACAATTGATTATAATCGGGCCAGCGGGAAACTGGCGTGATCTTTGACAAGTGAAATGGAATTTGTGGGGAGATGGGGGGAGGGTGCGCGCGGGGAGGGGGGCGGTTTTCATTTTTCAGGGTTCGGTTTTCAGACTTAGACCGGAAATCACCAAGGGTGTATCAGCGAGGAGGAGATTTGTCAGCGATGAATCACCGTAACCTGTTCTACGAACAGGAGTTAACGGCCTTGATACACCGCTAGTGGAGAGTGCAAAACCTGTATCAAAAAGACGGCGTGAATTACGGAAGTCCTGGATTGGCAAGCACTTAACTGGGGTGCGTGAATCAAGAAACGAGTTTTTTGGCCTTGATTCACGGACTTGCGTCAAGTGTGAGTTGCGCAAGCTGTTTCACAGTCATCACTTACGGAATGATGTGACGACGTAACTTTTTGGCGCAAACTACCGTGAATCAGTGAATAATGGCTGATATGGGATTCACTTCCGCAGGTCGATCACGATGTCCTTTTTTGTGCTTTCCACGATCGCAAAAAGTTCCCCCTGCTCCGCGGCTGGGACCTGAAACTTGTCCAGCGTGGTGCGCAGGTCTTCTAGAAACACCTCCCACTCCCGCGGCGTGATTTTCAGATGGGCATGGGAATCGTGCATGCTGCGCCCCGTATACTTCTGCGGTCCACCGGCAGCCCAGCAGACTTGCTCCGTCACCAGGTACTTGAAACCCGCTCGGGAGACACGGTGGTGGGCTTCATCCACGAGCGGGTTCGCATTCAGTCGGGGATCCTCCATGATCCGATCGATGAAGTCATCGACGACGGCGGCGATGGCGTAAACTCCGCCGAGTCGGTCGTAGAGGGAAAGTGATGGTGAGGTCAAGTTGGCGTCTCCACGGTAGAGTTTTCAGGCGTCAAGAGCTAAGATGCGGTCGCGGTAAATCCCATCTCTGCCCACAAGGAGCAAACTATGATAACCAATTCTCTGCACGCTGGTCGGTTGGCACTCGCGCTCTTGACTTTCGCAATCGGATCAATTGCATTAGCGGCCCGCGCCGCTGATTCCTACTCGGTCGATCCGGTCCATTCCTCAGTCTCGTTCGGCATCTCCCATGCCGGAATCAGCGACATCCACGGCCGCTTTAATGACTTCTCAGGCAAGTTTGTGATTGATAAGGACGATCCGAATAAGTCATCCTTTACGCTAGACATCAAAGTGGAGAGCGTGGACACCAACAACGCCAAGCGGGATGAGCACCTGCGACAACCCGATTATTTCGACGCCAAGCAGTTTCCCCTCCTCTCGTTCAAGAGCACCAAGGTCAAAGCGACCGACACCGGTTACGAAGTCACCGGGGATTTAACGCTGCACGGCGTCACTAAACAAATCACGCTAAATCTCAAGGGGGGACATAAAGTCGTTGAGTTTCCCAAAGGAGTAACTCGCGTAGGCGTATTGTCGGCGACAACGATCAAGCGCAGCGAGTTCGGTATGACGACCGAAATTGGCGCGCTGGGGGACGAGGTGCACATCATCGTTGGCCTGGAAGCTGCGAAGAAGTAAAGACGCCCTACATCCAAGTTGAGTGGAACGTCCACGGCTTTGCGTGGACGTGATTTTTTAGGACCGCTGGGATGTTAGACTTCTTCCTGATGGCGAAGGCCTTGCTACTGGCCGCCGCTCTCTTTCCCATCGTGGCATCCCCCCAAAGCGAGACTCAGCGCGCCGCCGTCCAGCCCCTCCCCTAGCCACGCGTAGGTTCACTCGGCATTGAGGCTGCGTCCCACGCAGGTCAGGCACATATCGTCGCATTGCGGGTGGGTTCCCATGAAATCTCGCACGTGCCCCACGATTTGTTCCCCCAGTTTCACGAGATTGGGGGCAGCATTCTTGACCTGTTCCAGCAAACGCTGTTTCTCGTAGCGTTCTCCTTGGCCGCTTTCCGCATCAGTGAATCCGTCGGTAAACATGAAGAGAGAATCGCCCGGCGCGAGTTCAAGGGTCGTTGCCCGATAAGCTTCCTCCCTCAAAACACCGAGGGGAACCCCCTTCTGTTCTTCACCAATTTCTTCAACATTTCCATTGGCACGGCGAAGCAGCGGCGCAAAGTGTCCGGCATTCAGAACCGTCGCGGTATGTGTCGAAGGATCAAGAATTGCGACGGCCATCGTCACGAATCGCGAGTCTGGGTTGTCGCAGATCCAGCGGTTCAGTCGCCCCAGGGCGGCGTCTGTTGTCTTCTCGATGTACAGACTGCATTTCAATTCCCCGGAAACCGCTGACATGTACAGCGCGGCGGAAGTCCCTTTGCCGGAGGCATCGGCGAGAACCACGGCCAGGCGGCCATCCGGGAGCCAGATATAGTCGTAGTAATCCCCTCCCACCTGCATGGCCGGATTGTAGTGTGCAAAGAATTCATATCCTGGTATCGCCGGCATCTGCCGCGGCAACAAACTAAGTTGCACTCGCTGAGCCGCCGCCATCTCGAATTCCATCGCCCGCTGACTGAGCATTCGCACATGAAGTTGAGAATAACGGATGGCGAGATTCATCAAGGGAGCGATGCTCGCGAGGATTTCCAGGTCGTCCTTGCGAAATCGGTCTTTAGGTCGGCGCGTGTCCACTTGCATGACGCCAATTACCACGCCTTCAGCCAATAGGGGTACGCACATCGCGCTGTGCATTCCCATCTCCCGTACCGAGTCGCTCTCTCGAATGACTTGATTTCCATCCCCGTCGGAATACAGGATCGCCTGCCTGGTCTTGAGCACTTCCGCCACGATCGTCTTGCTGAGGTGGGAGTGGGGGTCGTTTGGATCGCGGTGGACAATAGCTGTTCGATTCAGGGCGAGACCTGACGTTGCTTCCCGATTGGAACGAAGCCAGATCTGGCATGTATCTGCAGCAGGAAATACCTTAAGTACCTCGGCCAACAATCCGGCCAACAATTCTTCAAGGTTTAAGGTCTTGCCTAACGCGGCGAGGACCCCCAAGAGGGCCTTTAGTCGAAGCGCGGCCGAAGTTGTGTTGTGAGTGGAACTACTGCCGTCTTCATCGACATCGATGCGCGACTCTACGGAGGATTCTCCGGGGACATCCAGGATTTCTTTGGTTTCTCCACCGGATACGCCTTCTGGTTCACTGAACGAGTCGAAGCGGAACGTCCACTTGCAAATGGTGATAATATCGCCGTCTCGCAGCACAGTCGGCTCATTGATTTCTTGGCTGTTGACGCTCGTGCCGTTGTAACTGCCAGTGTCACTCAGAACGAACTGATCATTAACTTTATCAATGCGCGCATGATGATGACTGACGGTTTCATTGCCTCTAAAAATGTCCCAAAGATGACAGTCAAGGCTCCTGCCCATGACGAAACTTGGCTCAAGAATTGGAATGCGGCGAGTGAGCTTGTCGCCGGATCGTGCGTGCAAAAAGGCCATGGCAACGATCTCCAACAGAATAGGTTGAGCCCTGAGGGCTCATTCTATTCTTATGAACCAGAATTATCCAAGGAAGCCCGAAGAGGCCAGGTGAACGTACCGATTCCACCTACGTTCACGAATTCCCTTTGGACTTCCGAGAGCGAGGAATTCACGGTTGAAAGTTGAGCATGCATGAAACTACCATCTGAATGATGGCATTCGATTCTCCAGCAACGTGTTGGCATTTTGCTATAAATCCACAGCGCGCTTGATCTCTTCACTTCCCAACCTGCCGTCATGAAGGGCGGACGCGACCAGGGCCGCACAGCAACCTGCGTCAGCAAGGCATTCCAGATCGGCAAAGTTTCGCACGCCGCCTCCGGCAATGAGTTCGATGCCGGTATCTCCGTGGTCATCGTAAAACAGTCGGCAGAAATCGAGCGTGCTGGTTCCGGCACCAACACCGACATCCGCTAGGTCAAGCACAATGAACCGCCGGACTCCCGCTGCCAGGGCCTCTTCGGCAATTTGTCTCGGCGTCAGGATTTTCCAGGCCCCAATTTTCGTCAGCGGTTGCCCGTTCTTCAGATCGAGACTGAACAGACACGCTTCGCGGCCGATAATCCGGACCAATTCCCGCAGAGCGGCCGGACTTTCCAGTGATTCCAGTCCGACGACGATATCCGGCGCAAGGTCAGCGCATCGCTCCAGCACCAGTTCCGCCTTTTCCGCATCTCCCACCCCCACATCCAACCAAAGCCGCAGACCGGCTTTGCTGAGCTGTTCGTAGATCCGCTGATTGAGTTTTCCTTTCTCAATCGCGTCGAGGTCCGCGACGTAGACGGTCGTCGCCCCCAGCAAACTTACAAACGCCCGCGCCACATCCTGCGGCTTGCTGCTGTCCACCAGCTTGCTTTGAATCGGCTGATACTTCTGCCGCTCCCCCGCCACACCGTGGACGACGAGGCGATTCTTGATGTCGAGGACGGGGATGACTTGCATGGTGACTCTTTCCGAAGTTACGAAGACATTTCTCCATCGTACTCGGCTACCAGCTTCTTGGGGGCCGTGTTCCGCCAAGCACAGAGCAATGCCTGCCGGACCGACTGTTTGTCTGCCTTCTTGAGCTGAATGATCGTGCAGCCGTTTCGACCCCAGGCTCCGCTTGCCGGCTGAAAGATGGCAGGCTGTTGCCGCACCAGCGGCCCTTGCTGCTCCGGAGTGAGCCTGGCCATTCCCCAGTCTTCGTCGGGACCGAGCGTGGCGAAAATCTTTCCCCGCACCCGGAAGTCGGGATGCCCCATGTGCGATGCCTCCGCGGTTTCCGGAAAGCTGAGTGCCGTTTTGCGAAATTGGCGAGGAGTCATGGGAGGCCATTATCGCATTTGGACAGCGTCATGGGAGACAGAAGGAGGCGGGACGAGATTCTCGATACGGAATGATAAAAAAGATGCCCGTGGTTGGAATTATTCCACCCGGTTTGCTAAGATTACACCCGGCAACAGGGGAGAGGGTGTCGCAAGTCTAGCGACCCATGGGGAAAAGCTGCGCTCGCGTAAATGCCGAGGGACCGATGTCTGAAGAGTTTGATCCTTATTACACCTGGCTCGGCATCCCGCCGGAAGACCAGCCGGCGGACCATTACCGGCTTCTGGGGGTTCGCAAGTTTGAGCCGAACCTGGATGTCATCAGCAATGCCGGCGATCAGCGGATGGCATTTCTGCGGACGTTTCAGGTTGGCAAGCGCAGTGCTCTGTCGCAGCGGCTGCTCAATGAGATGGCGGCTGCCAAAGTCTGTCTGCTCGACCCCGACCGCCGCAAGGCATACGACGCGAGGCTGAAAGCGTCGCAGCCCAAGCCGGTTTCCCCTGCCTCGCAAGTCGCCGTAGCGCCACAGGTAGCAGCACGACAAGTCGTAGCATCGCCACAAGTCGCTCGGCCGCTGACACCCGCTCCTTCTCCGAAGTATCCCCCTTCCACTGTTGCTCCCCTCAGGCAAGTCCCCAGCACGCAACCAACACCCGTGGCTCCCCGTCCGAGCGTGACGCCGGATCCCTTCGTCGCCACCGACCCCTTTGCCGACGTTGCCAAGGAGATTCAGTCCCAGCCGCTGCTTCCCGCAAAACCCGCTCTAGAAGCCAGTGACGATTTCTCCGATCAGGCGATGGCGGTGATTCGCGCCGCGATCAGCAATGTACAAGAATCGCCACTTGCCACAGCCGCCTACGGCATGCTCGCGCTCGGCATCGTCATGCTGTTAAGCGTCGGGCTCTGGATTGGCTTTGGCCGAGGCGAGCCGAAGCCAATTGCCAGTGTTCCCGCGACAATTCCCGAGGCCAGCAATCCGGTAGTCGTCAATAAATCCCCTGGGGGGCCAGCGGCCGTTCCTCCTGGCATCCCAAAAGTGGCTGAGAAATTGACGACACCGGAAGTTGTGTCGACCAGTCCCGCGCCGGTCGCCACTCCCCCTCAAACAGAAACGCCAGCCCCGCGCCAGCCCGAGCCTGCCAAGATCATTCCTGCACGCACCACCCCCATGGAGACGGAACCGGTCGCAACAAGTCCTCCGACTCGTGAACTACCACCGCCCACGAGCACGGTTAGTTCGCCTCCTCCCAGTCTCGCCCGTCCGACGCCCACACCTCCAACTCCTGGCGCTTCGATGACTGCGACTCAGGCTGTCGAGCGTTTGCGAGCCTTAGGAGCTCAGATTCAGGCAATACCTCCCGAAAATGCGGATCACATCCAACTTCAGAATTGTAAGTACACGGATGCCGACGTCCATTGTTTTGCGGCATTCCCCCGGCTCATTGGATTGACTTTCGATGGGGTGCCGGCGACGAGCAAGACCTTGATGCACTTGCACCGCTGCCGCAATTTGGAGTATTTGAGGCTGTACAGACTGGAGATCGAAGATGAGGATTTTGCCGCGCTTGCTCAAGCGACCAGCTTGAAGCGCTTGTTTGTGGAGCAAATTCCGGTGACAGCCCGCTGTGTTGAATATCTGAAGGGATTGGAGAATCTCGATACCATCTTCCTTCCGCAGAGCGTCGACAACCGGGCGCTACCTTATCTTGTGAACTTTCCTAAGCTCAAATCTTATCATCCATTCCCCTCGCGGATTACGGACGAGGACATGCAGTCCATCGGGCAGTTGCGGGCGCTGGAGCATTTGAATTTACAAATTGCGGACATGTCCTTGGAGGGTTACAGGCAACTCACCAATCTTACGGAAGTGAAGAATATTACCTTGCCCAGCCAGGCACCTCCCGGCGTCATGGGCTTCATGACTAAAATGAAGTTGGAATCCTTGAGCTTTCCCGATTCAGCGACCAACGGGGAACTGAGGCTCTTTCAGGGGATGACGACGCTTCGCTATCTGCGGCCATCGTCCAGTATCAATGATGAGGGGCTGAAAATCGTCGCCGACTTTTCGACGATTGACAGTCTGAATCTGATGGATGCCAGCGGCATTACCGACACGGGACTTGTGAATCTGCTGGAAATGAAATCGGTAAAGCGAATCATGCTTCCCCATCAAATCGGCGACGAGGGGCTGGTGCAATTGGCCCGCAATCAAAATCTGGAAGATGTCAGCATTTCTGTTATGGCCAAGGTTACGCCCCGGGGATTCCAAGCCCTGGCATCTCTTCCAAAACTGAGCCGGGTCAGACTTCCGCGGTCCATCGACGATGAAGGGCTAGAAGCGTTCACGCAATGCCGGCAGCTCAAGGCGATGGCGCTGCCAGAGACGGCGCTGACCCCCAAGGGGTATCAGAAGCTCCAAACGATCAAAAAACTGGAATATCTCAATCTGGATCAAGTCGTGATCTCGGCCGAGCGATTGGACGTGCTGAAGTCCCTCAAGTGGCTAAAATCGTTGACCCTGGTGCAATGCAAGCTCTCCCCCGCCGACGGCGACGCGCTCAAAGCGGCTCTGCGGGGGGTCCAAGTGAACATCCATTAGTCTCCTGGCGGCTGGCTTTCCTCCGAACCCGGCCTTCGCCATTCCCCTCCCTTATCTGGGGACGCGGGGATAGAATCTCTGGCGTGCTCTGGCTTTCGTTTCAAAAAGTCTGGAGCGTTCTCATTCCCATCTAAAGTTCATGACCATCGCCCGTAAAATCCTGGTGACTGCCGCCTTGCCTTATGCCAATGGGCCGATCCATATCGGGCATTTGGTGGAGTATATCCAGACCGATATCTGGGTCCGCTTTCAAAAGCTGATGGGCCACCAGTGCATCTTCATTTGGGCCGACGACACCCACGGCACGGCCATCATGATCAGCGCCAAGAAGGCGGGCGTGACCGAGGAAGAATTCATCGCCCGGATGAACGAAGAGCACCAGCGAGATTTTGGCACCTTTCAAATCGCCTACGACAATTACGGCAGCACCAACAGCTCCGAGAATCGAGAGCTGTGCGGACGCATTTGGTCGGCGCTCCGCCAGGCCGGGCTGATTGTCGAGAAGGACGTCAGCCAACTCTTTGATCCGGTCGCGGGAACATTCCTGGCCGACCGGTTTGTGAAAGGGAATTGCCCCAAGTGCAACGCACCTGATCAATACGGCGACAACTGCGAAAAGTGCGGCTCGACGTACACTCCCGCAGACCTCAAGAATCCTTACAGCACGCTGACCAAGGCCACACCGGAAATCCGCTCTGCCAAGCATCTCTTCGTTGAGCTCGAAAAGCTGCATCCGTTTTTGGAAGGATGGACGCAGTCGGGCCTGCATTTGCAAACAGAAGTTGCCAACTACCTCAAGGGTCACTTTCTCGGCGAGCCGCTTCGGGACTGGGATGTTTCCCGGCCTGCTCCGTATTTCGGCTTTGAAATCTCCGATAGCCCCGGAAATTATTGGTACGTCTGGTTCGACGCCCCCATCGGCTATATGGCGTCGCTGGAGCAGTGGTGCCAGAAGACTGGTGAAGAATTTAATGATTGGTGGCCGCAGGGAGAGAGTGCGGAAAGCACCGGGGCCGAGATTCACCATTTCATTGGCAAGGACATCACTTACTTCCACACGCTCTTCTGGCCCGGGATGCTTCACGCCGCCAAATTCAAATTGCCGACGCGAGTCCATATCCACGGCTTTCTGACTGTTGCCGGCGAGAAGATGAGCAAGAGCAAAGGGACGTTCGTGAAGGCGGCGACTTATGCCAAGCACTTGGACGTTTCCTCGCTGCGCTACTACTACGCTAGCAAGCTTGGTCCGCGGCTGGATGACTTGGACCTGAACCCGGGGGAATTCATCGACAAAGTGAATTCCGATCTGGTCGGCAAGGTCGTCAACATCGCCAGCCGCTGTGCCAAGTTTGTGCA
>CAYUJE010000102.1:0-19786 GCA_964444865.1 uncultured Pirellulaceae bacterium
CGCGAAAAACCGAAGCGGCCTAATCACTTCGTAGTCCGCTCACTCCGTGAGCGGCCATGCCCGCACACGGAGTGTGCCGGCTACTCCTCTTGACTATTGCACAGCTTTTACGCCCTTTTTGCCCAGCCCCTTCGCATCCATCCCTCTGGTCGCCTATCCTACGGGCATGGCCACTGCAAACCCCGAGAACGCCGTCTTCAACGTCCCCAACCAACTCACTGCCGCTCGGCTGGCGCTGTCGATTGGGGTGTTTGTGCTCATTCCGCTGCATTTCTATCTGGCGGCACTGATCGTCTTTGCCATCGCGGCGGGGACCGACTGGGTCGATGGCTGGTGGGCCCGCAAGTACAAGCAAGTCACCAAACTCGGCCGGGTCTTCGATCCCTTCGTGGACAAGATCCTCATTTGCGGCACGTTCATCTTTCTGGCGGCTGAGCCAGGTTCAGGAATTTGGGCCTGGATGGCAGTGGTGGTGATGGGGCGGGAGATGCTGGTGACAGTACTGCGCACCATGGTCGAGCAAAGCGGCGGCGATTTTTCCGCCAAAATGGCCGGCAAGCTGAAGATGGTGTTTCAATGCCTGGCCGTTGGTGCAAGCCTGGTGGTGCTGATGTATGTGCAGGGTGGCCAGAAGGTAACCATGCAGGAAAATGCCTGGCTCTTCTGGACGCTGCAACTTTCGGCGTGGCTGGCCGTTCTTTCGACCATCTACAGCGGCCTGGAATATGTCTTCATCGCGGCCAAGACCCTCAAATAGTCGGCTCCGCGACGTTAGAATGATTCCATGATTGTCGCACCGCTCATCCTTATTGCCGCACTCGCTATCATTATCGGCTTCTTCGTTTGCTGGTTTCTGGCAATCGTCAAACTCTCTCGCGGCCAGCCCTTGCTTGCGTATGAACCGCGGCGGCCAGTGCCGTGGGGACTGATCGATTTGGGCCTGGTGGTGGTCGTGCTCTTTATGGGGGCGATTGGCTCGAGCTACCTCTTAAAATCACAATTCGGCCCCGGTGCGGGAACCGAAAACCAGCCCTTCACTTTGCAGCAGAGCATGCTGCTCATTTGGGCAGACACCGCGATGAAGTTGGGGGCCATGCTGATCGTCACGCCTCTCATCATGCTGCGAACCGGCTGCAACTGGCGCGACCTGGGAATCGTCCCCAAGGAAGCGGGGCGGGATATTGCCATCGGCCTGGCGGCGTTCTGCATGCTCGCGCCAATCGTGTATACCATTCAAGCCGCCCTCACGCTGCTGCAGCCGTACAAGCATCCGCTGATTGACATGCTAACCCAGAATCCGGACCTGCAACTGTTTGCCTTGCTGGCGTTTTCGGCGGCCATCTTGGCACCCCTTTCCGAAGAGTGGGCGTTTCGCGTTCTCCTGCAAGGCTGGCTGGAACGGCTGGTTTCACATACCGGCAATGCATTTCACCTGTTGTTCGGAGGAGTACCGCCAGCGGAACCGGTGATCCTGCAAGATTTCCAGACGCAGCCATCGCCGCCCGGTGCCATGCCGGCTCCAGCGGATGGAATCACCTTCCTTCCGCCCAGCGAGATAGTCCCGCCGGGAATTCAATGGATCGATCCGTCCAATCCTTATGCTTCGCCGCTCCCCTTGACTGCCGCGGCGAATCCCGAAGCCTCGTCACCCTCAATGTGGAAGCTGTGGCTCCCGATTTACCTCAGCTCCATCATCTTCGCCCTCATGCACTTCTCGCACGGACTGGCCTGGATTCCGCTCACCATTCTCGCCTTCGGCCTCGGCTACATCTATCAACGCACCCACCGAATTCTGCCCAGCATCACCGTCCATTTCTGCCTCAACGCCTTGAGCATGGCCGCCTTTTGGGTACAAATGTTCGAAGTGCCGCAACTGCAAGCAAAGTAAGTGGGGTAGGCTTCCAGCCTGCCCTAGCTCCAACAGATCCTTACTGGGCAGGCTAGAAGCCTACCTCACAAACACCATGACCATCGGCTTTGGAATTATCGGCTGCGGGATGATCTCGCGGTTTCACGCGCGGGCGATCGGCGACATCAAAGGGGCGAAGCTTGTCGCTTGCTATAGCGCCACGCCCGCTTCGGCGGATAAGTTTGCGGCAGAGCAGAACTGCGCGGCCTATCATTCGCTCGATGCGCTCCTCAAAGATCCCGCTGTCGATGTCGTCACCATTTGCACCCCCAGCGGCGCTCACATGGAGCCGTGCCTCGCCGCCGCCAAAGCGGGCAAGCACGTCATCGTCGAGAAGCCGCTCGACATTACCCTCACTCGCATCGACAAGATGATTGCTGCTTGCGACAAAGCGGGCGTCATTCTCTCCACCATCTTCCCTTCCCGCTTCCATCACAGCGCGCAATTGATGAAAGGGGCCATCGACAAAGGACGACTCGGCCGGCTGACGCTGGGGGATGCGTATGTGAAGTGGTATCGAACCCAGCAGTACTACGACAGCGGAGCTTGGCGCGGCACCTGGTCGCTCGACGGCGGCGGAGCCCTGATGAACCAGGCCATTCACAGCGTCGACCTGCTCACCTGGATGATGGGGCCGGTCGCAGAAGTCACCGCCCATACCACGATGCTCGCCCACGAACGGATTGAAGTGGAAGACGTGGCCGTGGCCACGCTCAAGTTCGCGAATGGAGCCCTTGGCGTCATCGAAGCCAGTACTGCCGTCTGGCCAGGCGAACTGAAGCGAATCGAAATCCACGGCACCCAGGGGAGCATCGCCATGCGGGAAGAGGACATTATCCGCTGGGAGTTCGCCAAGAAGACCAAAGCCGACGAACAACTGCTCGCCAAAATGGCCGGCAAGACCCACACCGGCGGCGGCGCGGCCGACCCCAAAGCCATCGGCCATCACGGCCACACCGGCCTCTTCAAAGATGTCCTCGATGCCATCAAAAAAGGCAAAAAACCACTCAGTGACGGAGCGGAAGGGCGGCGGAGCGTCGAAATCATCCTTGCCATTTACAAGTCCGCCGAAACCGGCAAAACGGTACAGCTGCCGCTGAAGAACGATCCGGTGCTTGCGGCGAGAAGGAAAGGCAGGTGATGGCAGAAAAATGTTTGGCAGAAAGATAAGCAATTCCAGCCGTGTGCTCCCTGTTTTCCGTGTCCCATTCTTCTTCGGCATTTCGCCGTGCAGGTGATCGTCCATGTGCGCCTGTGTTCTTTTCTTGTGTCTATTTGCTGCCGACAAGCCCTTCGAAATCCAAATCCTCGACGACCAATCGGGCCGCGGAGTGCCGCTGGTCGAGTTGACGACGACCGCGGGTGTGACTTTTATCACCGATTCCGCCGGTCGCGTTGCCTTCGACGAGCCGGGAATGATGAACCAGCGGGTTTGGTTTGCCGTGAAAAGTCACGGCTATGAAGCGCCGAAAGATGGTTTTGGAATTGCCGGCGCGACTTTCGATGTAAAGCCAGGCGGCAAAGCAACGCTCAAGATCAAGCGGCTCAATTTTGCGGAGCGGCTGTATCGGATTACTGGTTCGGCCATTTACCGCGACAGTGTGCTGCTCGGCCACGATGCTCCCATCAAGGAGCCGCTACTCAACGCCAAGGTGACCGGTAGCGACTCGGTGATGCTGGCGAAGTATCACGACAATCTCTTTTGGTTCTGGGGCGATACCAACCGGCCGGCGTATATCCTGGGGCTCTTCGATGTTCCGGGAGCGACAACTCCCTTGCCCGACGGCATGGACATCGATCAAGGAATCGACCTCGACTACTTCATCGGCAAGGACGGCTTCGCCAAACCGACCTGCAAAATGGCCGGCAGTGGGCCGACCTGGATCGACGGCGTCGTCGCCTTAAGGGACGCAGTCGGCAAGGAACGGCTCTTCGCCGCCTACGTAAAAATCAAGCCGCCTCTCTACATCTACCGCCGCGGCACCTGCGTTTGGAACGACGAAAAGAACGAATTTGAACATGCCGGAGATATTCCGCTGGGCGCTCCCATCCTCCCTTTCGGCCATCCGCTGCTGCTCGAAGACGGCGGCAAAAGCTACGTCGCCTTCGGCGACCCGTTTCCGACCGCACGCATCCCCGCGCAAGCCGAAAACTATTCGGACCTGACCAAATACGAAGCCTTCACCTGCCTCAAGCCGGGTAGCCGCCTTGATCAACCGACGGTGGAGCGAAGCAGCGAAGGCAAAGTCATCTGGGGCTGGAAGAAGGACACGTCTCCTGTCGACTCAGCCGCCGAAGCCAAGCTCACCAACACGGGTCTTCTCAAGCCGGACGAGACGCGTTTTCAGTTGCAAGAGGCGAAAAGCGAAAAGAAAGTCGCCGTCCATCGCGGCAGCGTCAATTGGAACGACTACCGCAAAAAATGGATCTGCCTTTTCGGCCAATTCGGCGGCAGCTCGCTGCTCGGCGAAATCTGGTATGCGGAAGCGGACTCCCCGACCGGCCCCTGGAAGGAGACGGTTAAGGTCGTCACGCACGACAAGTACAGCTTCTACAACCCGGTGCATCACCGCGAATTCGATCGCGACGGGGGCCGCTTCATCTATTTCGAAGGAACGTACACCACCAGCTTCTCCGGCAACGAACACAAGACGCCGCGGTACGATTACAACCAGGTGCTCTATAAGCTGGACGTGGAGAGAATGACCAAAATCCTAATGCCTAATGACTAAATAAATTGTCATTAGACATTAGTCACTAGTCATTCACTACTTCGTCTTCGGCTTCGCCTTCTCCTGCTTCGGCTTCTTGTTCTTCTTGTCATTCTTCTGGCTGTTGTTTCCTTTGCCCATTTTCATCTCCTTGCGTGAATTTGTTAGTCCAACCTGTGACACCCATAACGCGTGCCATCATACCAAAGTCGCCGCTTTCGTTAATACCCATTCGACATTCGCCATTCGAAATTCGTCATTTGCCTTCCTCTTCCTCCTCCTCCAACTCCGGCACCCCAAACACAAACCCAGCTCGCACCGGCGCGGGCATCACGGAATCTGCTCCTCGCACGCTTCGCCACACCACTTCATTCAGCAGCAGGTCATCGGCAGCGTCCTCTTTGCTGAAGTCGAACGTCAGGGAGAGCTTGGCTCCATAGGCGGTGGCAGCATTCTTCGCTCCTAAGTCCACGTTCGCCGGCAGGTGCTGATAGGGCTTCAGATCCGCTTTCGCCTGGAACGAGTTGTACATCGGCAGGGCCGAGGCATCGAACTGCGTCATCGGCTCCAGGCCGAGAATCAGTTCCATCGTCCGGAGCATGCTGGAGGTGGAATACATGCTGGAATCGACCGCCCCGCGCCGCGTATAGGGGCTGATCACCATCGCCACCGTGCGGTGGGCATCGACATGGTCGCTCCCGTTTTGAGCATCATCCTCCACCACAAAAACCGCCGTTTCCTTCCAGAACTTGGATTTGCTCAGGGCCTCAATCACGCGGCCGAGGGCCAGGTCGTTATCCGCCACCATCGCGGTTGGCGTCGGCTTGTCCGGCGAAGTGCCGTAAGTATGGTCGTTCGGCAGCCGCAGGACGATGAACTGGGGCATTTCCCCTTCCTTCTCGAAGCGAGCTAGCTCCTCAATGAACCGGTCGGCCCGCTTCACGTCGGGGTAGTCGAGGTCGTATCCGTGGTAGTGCTCGTCAAAATGCCCTTCTAGCGATTTCACTTTGGCCTTGGCGGGATCGCCCGGCTTGGCTCCGTTGGCGATGAACTCGCCGTAGCTGCGAAAGCTCACTTTCGCCTGCGCGCAGCGGTCCCAAATATAGCCGCCCGCGGAAGCCGCAATGGTGAAGTTTCCCTCGGAAGGGTACTTCAGCTTTCCCCCGCGACTGCCGCGATACATCAGGGGCCAGGTCTTCTCCACGAAGTCGGTGGCGTAGGCAGCCATGCTCCATTCGTGACCGTCGGCACTCACCTCGCTTTCCACATAAAAGTTGTCCAGCAGCACGAACTGCCGGGCCAGGGCGTGGTGGTTCGGCGTCACCTTCTCGGGAAAAATGCAGAGGCTCTTGTCGCCGTTCCCCTCCGGCATGTCCCCAAACACCTGGTCGTAGGTCCGGTTCTCTTTGACGATGTAGATGCAATGTTTAATCGGGCTCTTCCCGCCGACCTTCGCGGGTATCGGATTGTCCGCGTCCCGCGGCTGACTGACCGGGGCTGTATCCTCGCGGAGCGGGCTGCAGGCGAAGGCGTCCTTAGTGAAGCGGGCCATCTGCTGGGGCGTCGGCGGCTCCAGCTGGCTGAGGGTGCCGCGGAACAAGCCGCCAATGTATTCCTCCACCCCCTTCGGTGGCGGCGTGAGTGGATTGGGCCCGCGGCTGTTGGCCTTGCTCATCAGTCCCTTGCCGTTGGCAACGTAGATTTTCCCGTCCTGCGGGCTGAACCGGACGCAGGTCGGATACCAGCCGACGGGAATGTAGCCAAGCGAAACGCTGTGCCCGCGCTCCGTAACGTCGATGACGGTCACGTTGTTGTTGTCCGCATTGGCAATCAGCAGCACCTTCTTGTCCGGCGACAGGGCGATGCTATTCGGCGTGCTCCCGACGGAGGGCTGTGGGTAGAGGCTGCTGGTGATGATCTCCAGAGTCTTACCGGTCGCGGTCTCGATGACGCAAACCGAATTGCTGTTGGCACAGGCGACATACAACAAATCTTGCTTCATGTTCAGCAGCATTTCCGTGGGATGGGATTTTGTCTCCCAAACCGCGTCCACCTTTTTCGTCTCCAGATTGATCAACGCCACTCCGGCCCGCCCCCACAAGCTGACATAAAGCCGTTTGCCGTCCGCGGAGGGAAGCGTGGTATACGGGTAATCGGACGCGGTCAGTTTGACGTGGTTGATCTTCGCCGGCTCCGAGAGGGGAACAATCGCCACGGTATCCCCCCACGGATTCGCGACATAAAGCTGCTGGCCGTCGCTACTGAGCGACAGTCCGGCGGGGACGAATTTCTCCTTGAAGTCGGCAATCTTGATCTCCCGATGGTTACTCAAGTAACCTTTGGCAAACGCGAACTGATGGACCACTTCCAGTTCCGCCCCGCTGGCAAAGACCTGCGTGCCGTCCGGACTGAACGCCAGGCCGACAAACGTCTCCGGAATATTCACCCGCGACACGATTTTGAATTCCTTCAGCTCAACGATGACGATCTCATGATCGCCATACCCCGCATGCAGCACCGCGGCAAAGGGCTCCGTGGGATGCAAGGCGATATGCACCGGAAAGTCCCCCATCTTGAGCTGCTTCCCCGCCGGCCGCAGCGACCACTGATTGGGAAGGAGTATCTTTCCACTCGCTTGCATTCCCGGCAGCACCACCGGGGTACGCTTGGGGTCACCCGTCGGCTCCTCGGCCAAGACAGATACCGAAACAGCAACCGCGCTCAGCAGAACTGCGAATCTCAGACATACGTTTTGCATGGTCGACTCAATGTCTCAGGGGATACTTAGTGAATCGCCCCATTCTCATGAATGGTCCGGGCCAAACACAGTCCCCTGATCCGATTTGGGATTTGGGAATTCGGATTTGGGATTAACTCATCCCGATCCTCATCCTCATTGGTGTGGCAAAGTATTCAATTCATGGGGGATCTGTCTGCGATCACAGGGGAGAGTTTGGGAAACTGGAAAATCTCTCTTGCCCGTCTTTGTTAACTGGCGAATACAAGACATTCGCCCATGAAACAGTCGGAAGGATTCTGTTTTCTGGTTTTTCCAATAATTCGCCTCCCAATCGCCCCATTTGTAATACAATAGAGAGGTATGCGAAACTTTCCTTCCACTTTTCGTTTCGCCATCACGGCAATTCTCCTGCTCAGTTTGAGTGCGGCCAGTTTGTGCCCGTGGGTTATGGGCCAGTCCATATTTGCTGCCCGTACAATCCACGGAGAGAACGCCTGCTGTTGTGGAACGAAGGACGGCCGATGCTGTCGCATGGCGTGTTGCCCTTCGCCGATTCCCACAGAGGAAAGAACTCCGGAATTGCCAAAGCCGTCCAAGGAACGTGTCCAATTGCTTGGACAGGTCCAGGCCATGCCCTTTGCAGCTGGTTGTTCCAAGGCTTCCGCGCCCCATAGCGGCTTCTTACAACAGACTGCCAGCAGTGGCAGTCCATCTTTGATCGCGCTAAGCATTCGCTTCAATACGTAATCTGTCATGGGGCGCTGATTCTGCGCGCCCCTCTCTTCAGACTCCGATTATTGCGCGTCCTTTTTCAATCTGATTTTTCGACTGCGCTGCGCGGTCAAGCATTCCTGGAGCGAGTAATTCCATGGCTGAAATCCAACATCCAAACGAGCAGGGAAACGATGCAAGTCAACAACCACCGTCTGTTAACCCAGCGATACATGCGAGCGGCACAACGAGTGGCCGCTCCAGCTTGGGCAAGTCAGTTTGGTTTGCCTTCAAGGCGGTGGAAATCCGCTTGCGGTTCGTGGCGATCCTGGTAGGGATTGGTCTGGTGATCGGGTATTGGGACACCATCAAGAATTATGCCGACAAGTGGACTCGGCCCACCGCGGCCAGCGTGGCGGCTTTGACGGGAGGCGAGGAGTTCTTTTGTCCCATGCATCCGAGCGTCGTCCGCGACAAACTTGATCCCAGCGGAGCAATGCCCAAGTGTCCGATCTGCGGCATGCCGCTCTCTAAGCGAAAGAAGGGTGAATCCGCGCAACTCCCAGAAGGGATCATTAGCCGCGTTCAACTATCGCCTTACCGGATCGAATTGGCGGGAATTAAGACGGTCGAGGCGAAGTTGCAACCACTCACTCTCGATGTCCGGACCGTTGGGTATGTAACGGTTGACGAACGGAAGCTATCCCGGATTGTGGTGCGTGCGGCGGGGTATGTGGAGAAACTCTATGTCAACGAATCCTTCGTCGTGGTCGTTGCAGGCGAACCCTTGGCCCAGATTTACAGTCCCGATTTATATTCCGCAGCGCAGGAATTACTTATCGCTCGGCGAGGCAAAGCATCGGATCTAGCGGAGTTCGCTCACGAAAAGCTCCAACTTCTCGGAGTAGCAAAGGAAGAGATCGACGAAATCATTCTCGCGGGAAAAGCAGAATCCCGTCTGGTCATCCGGGCACCGCAAAGCGGCCACGTTTTCGAGAAACGAATTGTCGAAGGGGACCACATCGAAGCGGGCCAGATGCTCTTTGAAGTCGCGGACCTCTCCACCGTGTGGATTGAAGGCGAAGTCTACGAACAGGACGCGGCGATGCTCAAAACTGGACAAGCCGTGGAAGCTTCCCTCGAAGCTATTCCCGGGCGCGTGTTTAAGGGACGCTTGAGTCTCGTTCACCCCCATGTGGAACCTTCCACACGGACGGTACGGGTTCGATTTGAGTTGGAAAATCCCAAACACGACTTGCGTCCCGGGATGTTCGCCACCGTATCGTTGAAGTCGGCGATGCAAACCATCGAGCCATTTCGATCCCAGTTGGCGGCTCAAAGGAGGGAAATGGCGTTGTCGAACGCCAGTTCCCAGAAACAAGAACCGAACAAGAAGGGCGCAGCAAATGACAACACCCTGCGTCCCGTGGATGACTTATCGCTCATTGCGCTGCAAAAGGTTTGCCCAGTCACCGGTGCCAGGCTGGGCAGCATGGGAAAACCGCTGCGCGAAAATGTCGACGGGCGAACTGTGTTCCTCTGTTGTGCCGGGTGCCAGGAGAAGCTTGCCGCGAAGCCCGAATTCTATTTAGGGCGGCTGCGTACCGTTTCGGAGGAGGGGGTGCTCGCTGTGCCGGAACAGTCGGTCATTGACACTGGCAACATGAAGATCGTCTATGTCGAACGCGAGCCGGGGCTCTTCGAAGGAATTGCCGTCACGCTCGGCCCCGCGACGGATGGATACTATCCGGTGATCGACGGATTACTTCCGGGCGACCGTGTGGCGGCAGCAGGCTCATTCCTGGTGGATGCCGAAACACGCTTGAATCCGGCAGCCGCTGCGGCATTTTTCGGAGCCAGCGGCACTCCCGCCGGCAGCGGCGAATCTGCCCCTTCAGGTGCTACTCGTGCACCCCGTGCCTCTGCTAATGGCCCTGCGGGCAAGGAACGAGCCAACCTGGAAAAACTGCCGGCAGCCGATCGGAAGTTGGCGGAACAGCAACAGATCTGCCCGATTACCGATTTGCGGCTGGGCTCGATGGGTGTGCCGATCAAGATGATGGTGCAAGGACAACCACTGTTCGTATGCTGCGAAGGCTGTCAGGACGGGGTTAACAAGGATCCACAGTCCGCATTGGCCAAAATTCGAGCTGGGAAATCTCCGACGAATATCCCGAAGGATCGGCAAAAAAAGAGCATTCAGCCGGGAGATCAATAATGATCGAAAAAATCATTGAATACTCGGTTCGCAACCCGTTGTTGGTGATTTTTCTCACGCTGGCCGTGGCGGGTGTGGGGGTGTATTCGGTAATCAATACGCCCGTCGACGCGATTCCCGATCTCTCGGAGAATCAGGTCATCGTGTTTGCCGATTGGCCAGGCCGCAGCCCGAAAGAGGTCGAAGATCAGGTGACCTATCCGCTGTCAGTCAACTTGCAAGGACTGGCAGGCGTGAAGTCGATTCGGGCGACGTCTGAATTCGGCTTCTCGATGATCAATATCATCTTCGAGGACAATGTCGACTTCTACTTCGCACGAGAACGTGTTTTGGAGCGACTCTCGATTGCCGCCACCTTTCTTCCGCAAGACGTAGCCCCCTACCTGGCTCCGGATGCAACCGCATTGGGGCAGGTTTTCTGGTATACCGTCGAAGGGGATGGTCAGGATTTGGGGCGGCTAAGGGCGATTCAAGACTGGTATGTTCGTTACCAACTTTACAGCGTGCCAGGTGTTGCCGAGGTCGCCTCGGTCGGCGGATTTCCCATCGAATATCAGGTAGACATCAATCCCAACAAACTCCGCGCGTACAACGTGACACTCGGCGAAGTCTATACCGCCGTCGCGCGGTCGAATTCCTCCGTGGGGGGACGAATCATTCAGAAGGCCAATTCCGAGTACCTGGTTCGCAGCACTGGTTGGATTCAATCCCTCGACGACGTGAAGAAAACCGTCGTCAAGTCGAGTGGGGGCGCACCGATCTATGTCAGCAACGTGGCGAGCGTGCAATATGGTTCCTCGATGCGTCGCGCCAGCCTGGAAAAGAACGGCAACGAGGCCGTGGGTGGGGTGGTGCTCATGCGGTACGGAGAGAACCCCTTGCGAGTCACCAACCGCATCAAGAAAAAGATCGAGCAGTTGCAAGCGGGGCTGCCCGAAGGGGTACGGATTGTCCCCTTTTATGAACGCACCGCCCTCATCGAACGGGCGATTCACACGGTCACCGGCACGCTCCGCGAAGAGATGATCGTGGCCAGTTTGGCGATTCTACTAATTCTCTGGCACTTCCGCAGTGCGTTGATCGTGTGCCTCACAATTCCGATGGCTGTGCTGGTTGCCTTCATCTTGATGCGATTCATGGGCATCCCCTCCAACATCATGTCCCTGTCGGGCATTGCCATTTCTATCGGCGTGCTGGTGGATTCGTCGATTGTGATGGTCGAAAACGCCACGCATCACCTGCACCAGCACTTTGGCAGTGAGCGAGTCAGGGGAGACACTCGCGAATTGGTGTTGCCGGCGCTCCGCACGGTCGGTCGGCCCATCTTCTTCTCGGTCATGATCATGGTGATCAGCTTCATTCCCGTGTTTGCCCTCGGGGGCATGGAAGGCCGGATGTTCCATCCGCTGGCCTGGACGAAAACCTTTGCGATGATCGGGGTCTCGATCCTGGCCATCACCTTCGTTCCGGCCCTCATTCCGCTGATGATTCGCGGCCGTGTACGTGGGGAAGAAGAGAGTTGGATCGTGCGAAGTGTTATCAAAATCTACCGGCCAGTGCTCAGCTATTTACTGGAGCATCCCTGGCCGATTGTGCTCCTGACAGGAGTCATCTTTGTGTGCGGAACTGTGCCACTGGGAGTCCGCCCGGTCTTTTTTCTAGTGTTCTCGGCCGCGATGTTGGCGAGCCTGTGGGCCACGTGGAACGAGCGGCCAGGAGTGGCCCGAAACGTGCGCATCCTGGGGGTGCTCGGATTCTTAACCGTCGCTGCCCTGCTTGCCGACACCCGAATGACCCGGCTGGGGAGCGAATTCATGCCCCCACTGGATGAAGGAACCATTCTGGACATGCCCGTCACGATACCGCGGGCGTCGATCACACAGGTGTCCGACGACCTGAAGTCGCGGGACCGGGTCCTGCGGTCCTTTCCAGAAGTGTCGATGGTTGTGGGGAAGGCCGGCCGCGCCGAAACACCCACCGACCCGGCACCGCCCGACATGATTGAAACGGTGGTAAATCTGCGGCCACGAGAACACTGGCCGAAACGAGAATTGCGTTATCCCGACGCCCACCTGCAAACCGAAACACTTCTGGCGGCCCTCGTCCGCAGTGGCGGGATCAAACCGCCTTCGGCGGATCAACAAACGGAACTTGTGAACGACGCCACCATGTTCGCGCTGGAAGCCTTCGACCAGACGCTGCGTAACATGACGTTTCAAGACTTTGCCAGTTTTGAGCATCAGTTGGCACCCGACTTGACCCGCGTGGCGGTCGCCGACTCCGTGCGACTGCTGCGGGTCGGCGGTAAGCTGGATCGCTCCGTGACCGACGAAGAAATTGCAACCATTGCCTCGTCACTCGCTCCGGAGTTTGGCCCCCGCCTCGTCGAGTCTCCGGACCTCCCCACCGTCGAGGCGCTGGCGCAGCGCACTGCCGGAAAGTTGTCCGAACTCAAGATTGTGCGGCTCAGCCCCGACTTGCTAATCTTCGACCCAGGTCTTTTTGACCGGGTGTTGCGCGATGCGGGAGAGGTGCTGGGCATCGAGCGCCCCACGTTTTTCTCAATGGTTCTGTCAACCGTCGAGGATCAACGCCAATCGCTATGGTCCCAGCACGTTAAGGAGTGGAATTGGCGTCTCTTGGACCATGCTGCTGCGTACTATCCTTGGCAATCTTTGGAACAATTGCAGAAGAAGGCGAGGTCTCTGAGCCTCTGGACCTCTACGCTTCCGGAGGAAGAGCTTCGCCAGCTACAGGCAGATTCGGAAAAACAGTTTACCGCAAGTCTGTTTCTTTGGAGAAAGAGCAAAGACGGATTGCTCAAAGAGATGGACACCGTAACCCAGGTTCCCGGCTGGGGAAATATTTGGACCCAGCCGATTGTTAACCGTGTGGACATGCTGGCCACCGGCGTGCGGACCATGATCGGTGTCAAGGTCTATGGCGATGACGTGCATAAGATCCAACAGACTTCCGAACAGATTGCCGCGGTCTTGCGGGATGTTCCCGGTGCCGCAGATGTGTTTCCCGACCAGATCGTCGGCGAGGGATACCTGGAAATCAATATCGACCGCGATAAGGCGGCTCGCTATGGAATTAACATCGGAGACGTGCAGGACGTTATCGAAGTGGCACTGGGCGGGAAGATGGTCACCATGACCGTCGAAGGGCGAGAACGCTTTCCCGTGCGGATTCGCTATGCCCGGGCGTTTCGCGAGGATGAGCAGTCAGTAAGAAACCTGCTCGTTAGCGCCGGCATGTCCCTGGGAACAAGCAGCGGCCAGGCAATGGATGGGATGGGTTCGGGAAGCGGGTCCGGCTCGAGCGCAATGCCGGCAAACAAACCGAGCAGCGACAACCGTTCATCGCTCGACTCGTCTCTCAGCCGGACTACCCAAATTCCCCTCGGCCAGATCGCCGACGTTCGCATCGTGGAAGGCCCCTCGATGATCAAAAGCGAAAATGGCCTCCTTCGCAGCTATGTCCAACTCAATGTTCGCGACCGAGACATTGTCGGTTTTGTGGAAGAAGCACAACGGGCCGTGGCCGATAAAGTAAAGCTTCCCTCAGGGATGTACATCGAGTGGAGTGGGCAGTTCGAGCATCAGGTGCGCGCCAAGCGGACACTGACCGTGATTGTCCCCATTGTGGTGCTACTCATCTTCGTGCTGCTCTATGTTACGTATCATGACTTTGCGGATGCATCGCTCATGATGCTGGCTGTTCCTGGGGCGGTGGCTGGCGGTGTGCTCTTTCAATACTTTTTTGGTTTTAACTTTAGCGTTGCCGTCTGGGTGGGTTTCATCGCTTGTTTTGGCCTGGCGACTGAAACTGGAGTGGTGATGCTCGTCTATCTCCGAGAAGCGATTGCCAATCGGGGTGGACTCGAAAACATTGGCAGCCTGGCCGAACTTCGACAAGCGATCCTTGAAGGGGCGGTGCATCGTCTGAGGCCCAAACTCCTCACCGAAGGGACCACCATCATTGGCCTCGCCCCCATGCTGTGGGCTACCGGAACCGGAGCCGAGATCATGCAGCCGATGGCGGCACCTGTTCTTGGCGGCATTCTGGTGGCGGACGAAGTGATTGACCTGCTATTGCCGGTGCTGTTCTATCACATCCGTGCACGTCGCTGGCGGCAAATTCACGAGCACAAAGAAATCACTGTCTCCGAGGAAGTTGTCGCTCCCCTTGGCGAGGACCGAGGGGCAACAGTGACATGATCGCCCCTTCAGACGGCAGGCAATCCTGTGGCAGATGCCATAGGGAAGTCAGGGAGAAGCCGGCAGATCGTCGTGCGACTTAGCTGGTTGGCCCGCACGGTGTTTTTGATTCATGGACGTTGACCACTTGCTCAAATACGGCGATACCGCACACGAATGACAAACGCAATCTTCGTAGTGCGTGTAGGGCAAAGGCCGAGGCGGGCAGTAAGTGCAGTCAACATGGCAGCCGTTGTAGCTGTGGTAAGCGGGCGCGCAGCCTGCCGCGACGACCACCACGAGCATCGCGAGAAGTCGCCAGCTCTTTGTTTCCATCATCGGTTTCTCCCAACTCTTACGGTTCCGGAACGGGCGCTGGGATCACTTCGGTGGAGGGAACTGCAAATCCTCCCACGACGCGTTCCAACGAAGCCATGGTTTGCCGTAATTGAGCTTCCAATTCCTGGTGCATGATTTGCAGACGCAGCAACTCCCGCCAATTGTCAATCAGTTGCACAAACTCCGTGGTGCCTACCTGATACTCGCGGATCGCAACGTCGAGCGCTTGCTGGGTCTTGGGGATGATCGATTCGCGAAACAACCGGGCCACCTCTTGCTGGCCCTTCGCTCGAGCAAAGAGGCTTTTCACGTCGCGCAGCGTTTGGTCCTTCATTTGATCGTACTGCCGAGCACTGGACACAGCCTGGTATTCGGCCTCCCGGACACCGGCGCGAATGCGATTTCGGTAGAGCGGAATATTGGCGGAAATGTTCAGCCCCACCATATCCAAGCCATCCGCAGAGGGGGCCAAGGCGCGATTGGTCGTCATCGCACCCCATTGCGCGCCAAACGTCAGATCCGGAAAGTACTCAAGCTGAGCCCGTTCCACCTTGGAACGGTCCCGTTCGATCGCGGCTAATTGTTCGTGTAATTCGGGGCGCGCCACAATTGCCTGTTTGTAGAGGCGGTCCAAATCGTGGGGAATATCTTGATCCCCAAGCCGACCTGTCGTTTGGAAAGGGGTCTCCGGGGAAACATGCAAGAGTTGAGCCAAGTCGGCCCGAGAGATTTCCAGTTCCTGCCTAAGCCGCACGATTTCGCCTTCCACTCCAGAGAGTTCCGCTTGGAGTCGCAAGACGTCTTGTTGACTCGTTTTCGCAGTCTTGTAACGAACTTCTGCGACCTCCAGGACTTCGGCAAGCAACTTGCGACTCTGCTCGGTAATCTGAATTGACCGCTCGACAAAATACAGTTGGTAGTAGGTGCGACTGACCTGTTCGATGACATCCAGTTCGACGGCAGCTAATTGTGCCCGTGCCATCTCGACTTCTGCTTCGGCGGCCTGCGCCTGGGATCGCAACTTGCCCATCCAGGGGACTTCCTGGGTAACCATGGCATCCGTAGTCACTCGTCCGCCCGCTGTCTGAGGAACGTAAGGATAGAGGGGCCAAGCGGCTAAGCTCACCCGAGGGTCCTTCAAGCTGGCTGACTGAGGGACTCGCATGGCTGCGGCTTCCATGCGCTTTCGAGCTCCCTGAACTCCCGCATTTTGCGAGAGTGCGAATTGAAGAAATCTTTCGACGGGCTGAGGACCAGTCAATTCCGAGGCGACAGGATTATCCGCAGCCTCCGCCGGAAGTGCCACGTGCGAGGCTTGCTGAACCATCTCAGAAACCCGGGCAAACTCGGGGTCATGGACCTGCTGGGCCGCCCTGCAGCCCGCTAGCAGACAGACCGTGACCAACGGCCAAAATCTCGATTGTCGGATGGTCATTTGCCCCCCCATTTTCGACCATGCACCGCCCAAAAGAGAGTTTATTCGTGCCGCTTTGGGTGACCACGCAACAATAGGCCCTAATCATCCTTATCGGCACAATTCATTTCTTTGCAAAATCCTTTTCAATCGTAAAATTCCTCTCGCACATCTCTCTGGGAGGTTTAGGGGCAGAGTCAGCCTAGGAGTGCGAGAGACGAGTTCGAGCAAATCCCTGGAGCACGCAGACGTGAAGAACCTTGTGCCGAGGTTGTCGGCAATAAGCCCCATTCGTTTTGAGAGCGCTACAATTTGGTACGACGCAGTCGCTGCGAATGGACGGCCACGCCAACCGTACTGAGTTTCATCGCGGCACTGGCCCACAGGGACGAAACGAGGCCGAACGCCAAAAGCAGATTTGGGCAAGTGGCAAATGAGGTGAGCCGCCTCGGTCTCTAAATGCCTAATACTCAGTGGCATTTTGCCGCCCAAACCGCTATCATATCCACAGACGCTTATGCAAGTGATCGGTCGTCATCAAGGGAGATTTGTAATGCGCGGAGGTTGGTCCTCATGCCTGATTCTCGCACTCACTGCAGGCGCAGTTTCGCATGGCCTGGCGGATGACCTGTTGCCACCTGACAAGTCGGTGGAAGAGGCGATTGATTACTCTTTGGATGCCCGAATGGCAAAGGACGGAGTGACCGCTGCGGCCCAGGCGAGTGATGCGAATATTTTGCGGCGGGCGATGCTGGATTTGGTGGGACGCATTCCGACTGCGGCGGAGGCTAAGGCTTTTGTCGCCTCGACCGATGCGAACAAGCGAGTGGCCCTGGTCGATCAACTGATGGCTTCTCCCGCTTTCGTTCGGCAACAGGCGGCCGAATTGGATGCGCTGCTGATGGGCGGGACGAATCAGAATTTGAAAGAGTATCTGGCGACGAGTCTCGAAAAGAATGTCCCTTGGGATCAGATGTTCCGGGAGATGGTGATCGGCCAGGAGGGTGATGCCGAGCAGAAAGGGGCCATCAAGTTCATACGTTCGCGAACAAACGACATTGACAAGCTGACCACCGATGCTGGCGTGCTGTTTTTTGGCGTCAATGTGAGTTGTGCCAAATGCCACGACCACCCCCTCGTGCCGACTTGGACTCAGGAACATTACTACGGCATGAAGAGCTTCTTCAGCCGCACCTATGAAGCCGGCGAATTCATCGGCGAGAAGGAATACGGAATCGTCAACTACAAGACGGTCCAAGGGGATTCCAAAGATTCCCGACTGATGTTTCTGACCGGTGAAGTCTTGACGGAACCGGAGAACAAGGAACCGGATGACAACGCCAAGAAAGAAGAAAAGAAACAGCTCGAAGAATTGAAGAAGAACAAGAAGGCTCCTCCTGCCGCCAGCTACAGTCGGCGGGGGCGGCTGGTGGAAGTGGGACTGAAGGAAGGAACGCACCCTTACTTCGCCCGGGCAATCGTGAACCAACTTTGGTATCGACTCATGGGGCGAGGGCTCGTCATGCCGCTCGATCAAATGCACGACAATAATCAACCGAGCCATCCGGAGCTGTTGGCGTGGCTGGCTCGCGACGTGCAGACGCACAAGTACGATTTGCGGCGGCTCATCCGCGGCATCGTGCTGAGCAAGGCATACAGCCGTAGCAGCGAATGGGACGCCTCCAAGGAACGACCCGCGGACGACTTGTTCGCAGTTGCCATCGTTCGCCCACTCGCGCCGTGGCAGTATGGCACTTCGCTGCGAATTGCGGCCGCCAGCCCGGAGTTTTTTCCCGCGGATCTCAAAGAAGAGGAATTAGAGAATCGCATCAAGCAAATGGAAGGAGCGGGGCGAAACATTGCCGGCTCTTTGGAATATCCGGGAGATGACTATCAAGTAAGCGTCGATGAGGCTCTCCTTTTCAGCAATAGCGAAAAGGTCAAGAACGAACTGTTGCGGGATGGCAAGGAGATGCTCCCCACAAAGTTGGCGGAGGTCAAAGAGCGGCGAGAAGCGATGGAAACCGCGATTTGGAACATCTATTCCCGCCCGCCGGTCGATGAAGAATTACAGGCCTTGGAACACTTCTTACACAAGCACGAAGCGGAGCCGGCCAAAGCCTGGAAACAGGCAGTATGGGCCATGCTGACGAGCGGAGAATGTCGGTTCAATTATTAGGCGAGCGGGGGCGTCAGTCCCCTGCTACGAAATAGCCCGCGGAGATAGTGAATCCTATGCTCAAATCCGAAAATCGAAATCCAATATCCGAGATGAATTCACGGCGCAACTTCCTTGGTGCATCTGCTGCCGCTGCCGGACTGACTTTTGCCGCGGACATGACGGTGCTCAATGCGCTGCAAAGTCCTCTGCTGGCCAATGAACTGAAGAAGAATGACAAGCGGGTGATTCTGCTCTGGCTGGCCGGCGGAGCAAGCCAACTGGAGACCTTCGACCCCAAGCCGGGCCGGCCAACCGGGGGACCGTTCAAGGCGATTCAAACCTCCGTCCCCGGCGTGCAGATTTGCGAACTCTTGCCGAAAATGGCGGAGCGAATTGGCAAGTACACCGCCATCATCCGCGGCATGGACACCGGCAACGGCGACCACGGCGGAGCCGCTCGCATGATGCACCTGGGCCGCCGCGATGAGCCGAGCGTTAAGTATCCGGATCTGGGGGCGATCATCGCCCGCGAACTTGGAAAGGCGGATAGCCAGGTTCCCGACTATGTCAGTTTCTATACGGCGACGGAAGGGCGTGGCAACGCCATCAGCCAGTCCGGTTTTCTCGGGGCGCGCTACGGCGCGATGTTTCTGACCGAAGGGAATTCACCGCCGAATTTGCGGCGGCTCGAAGAAATCTCCGACCTCGATCATCAGGAGCGGGCCGATTTGCGAAAACTCTTCGCCGACCGCTTCGCCCGCAGCCGGCAGTCGGCCAGTCTCTCCAGCCACAACGAAGCCTACAGCCGCGTTCGGGGCCTGATGGCGAGCGAGAAGCTGTTCGATCTCTCCCAAGAGCCGACACCGATGCGGGACAAATACGGCCCCACGCTGTTTGCCGAGCAATGCCTCATCGCCCGCCGCCTGGTGGAAGCAGGAGTGCCGTTCGTGAAAGTCTCGCGGGCCTGGTGGGACAGCCACGGGCAGAATTTTGAGACCCACTTGGAACTCGCCACGGAACTCGATCACGTCATGAGCACGCTGCTGGATGACTTGCAAGAGCGAGGGCTCCTGGATCACACGCTGGTCATCACGCTCTCCGAATTCGGCCGAACGCCGCAGATCAATGCCAGTTTGGGCCGCGACCATTTTGCCAGTGCCTGGAGCGTCAGTCTCTCCGGCTGCGGGATCAAACGGGGGAGCGTGTACGGCAAGAGCGACGACGACGGGCACAAAGTCATTGAAGGAAAAGTCGGCGCGGCTCAGCTTTTCGCCACAATTTTTCAAGCCCTAGGGATCGACCATCAGAAGAATTACCACGTCGGTGCCCGGCCACTGCCGCTGACCGATCCGGGAACGCAGCCGATTCGCGAGGTGTTGGC
>CAYUJE010000103.1:0-19748 GCA_964444865.1 uncultured Pirellulaceae bacterium
CGATGATGTCGATGCAATGGGCCGGACAGGCCGTAGCGCAGAGGAAGCAGGCCACGCACTTCACCCGCCCCTCGTGGTCTTTGTTGAGCCGATGGACGCCGCGGTAAATGAGCGGTGCCTCGAGCTTCGGCTCCTGGTCGGGATAGCTGGTGGTGACCGTACCGCCCCCCAGCGACTTCTTCAAATGCTTGAAGGTCGTCGTGAGCCCCTGGGCGAAGAGCGGCAAGAATAGCTTGCCGGTCATGCCGAGTTTGGGCTCAGGAATCCAGGTGATGGAAGGGTCGTCGATTTTCATATCTGGGAATCCACCTCAGCGGTTGCCAGCATGCGGCGAGGACGATTGTCGGTGATCAGCGGATTAAAAAACGCGGTGACCAGCCAGGCGGCAATGCAAATTCCCCACGAGAAAACGATCACCATCACGGTCCAACCAAGATTCTCGGCCTTGGAGCCCAGTGCGTGGCGGGCTTCCTGCATGACGGCAACGGCGACGAAGTTGACCAGGCCAAGCGGCAGCATGATCTTCCAAGCCAGCGACATGAGTTGATCATAGCGGAAGCGGGGCCAACTCCAGCGAACGAGCATGAAGAACACGATCACCATAAAAATCTTGGCGTTGAACACGATCAGCCGAATGATGGCGGTGACCCAGCCGATTTCCGCGTCCGCGGGCCCCGTGATCCAAGGGAAATGCCAGCCGCCGAGGAACAGAATCACAATCAGGAAAGAGGCGGTGATCATGTGGAGGCACTCGGCCACCAGGAACAGCAGCAGCTTCATCCCCGCGTATTCCGTGTGGTAGCCGCCGATCAATTCCTGCTCCGCTTCCGGAAGGTCGAAGGGGAGGCGGGCGGCTTCGGCGAAGGCGGCGATGACGAAGACGATGAAGCCGAGCGGCTGGGCGATGACGAACCAGGGTCCGTCCACTTGAGCCCGCATGATTTTTTCGAGGTCGAGCGAGCCCGCGGCGAGGACTACACCCAGGATTCCCAGGCCCATCGGCAGTTCGTAAGCGATGAGCTGGGCACTGCTGCGGAGGCCCCCCAGGAAGCTGTATTTGTTGTTGCTGGCCCAGCCGCCGAGAATTACTCCATAGACCGCAATGCTGGAAAGAGCGAAGACGAAGATCATCCCCACGTCCATGCCGGGAACGACGACGAGATCCACGGGGTCGCCGGTGGGGACTCCCAGGTCATCCAGCGGCGGGAGCATGCTGCCGAAGGGAATGACGGCAAAAATCGCGAGCGCCGCGGCGAGAATGACGATGGGCGCGATGATGTAGAGCCGCTTGTCGACGTGAGCGGGAGTGTACTCTTCCTTGAGAATAAACTTGACGCCGTCTGCCGCCGGCTGGCCGAGGCCGAACAGGGCCATGTCCTTGAAGCCGAAAAGGGAAAACGGGGCACCGACTCGGTTGGGGCCGATGCGGTCCTGCACCCAGGCCGCCATTCGCCGCTCCAGGAGCACGAAATAGGCGGCAGCGGTCATGAGGCCGCCGATCAATATCGCGATTTTTAGGAGTGGCTCGATCATTTTGAGTTCATGCTATCTGATTTACTTTCAAATCGACACCGACATCCGGCACGCCACCAATCGCAGGCGCAAAAAATGGAATTTCTCGCCCTATTTCTTCCAGCACAGCAGCCGCATTGTAAAGGCCGGTGCGACCGAGAAGTTGCCAGTAAAGTTGTCCGTCCGCTTTAACACCTTGCGGCGGTCGGATGGCCCACTTGAAGGACTGCAACCGGTCTTGGTAATTGACGTAGGACCCTTCACGTTCCGCAAAAGTGGCACCGGGCAGTTGATAATCCGCTCGCTCCCACAGGGGCGAAGCAAAACAATCCTGCACAATCAGCAGCTTGGAATTCGCCAGGCTGCCGACCGCGCTATCGTCGTTCCAATTCGTCTTGTAACCGCCGGTGACCCAGACTACGCCGAAGGCGTCAGACTCTGCTTTCGCCAGGAAATCGCCCCAGTTGAGTAGTCCTCCTCCGAGTGAGGAAATCACTTTTTCAACACCCCGGCGGTTCGGGCACTTTTCGGCATGAATCACAAAACCGTTTTTGAATTTCTCGTCGGTCCCTTCTGTGGGGACGGGGCCAAGAGCGAGGACGGCATGGGGATCGAGGCTCCTCGCATATCTGCCAAGCAGATACGCTTCTTCTACCGTCAGATGCGGCGACAGGACGACGGCTAAGCGGCCCGCTTTCTTCAGCTTGGCGTGTAGTTCCTGCGGCAGAGCAGACCATTCGACGTTGACGTAGCCTTCCTTCTCACGACGGCGAGGCTCGTTGAGCCGCTTGGCATCGTGAACATGATGAAAGCCATACCGACCTTCATCGCACATCCACCACTGGTTGATGTGGGGATTTTCGCGGGGTTTGAGGCGATAGACGCGATCCTGATTCTCTTCCACCTTGATCGAGCAACCCGTGGAACAGCCGGAGCAGACGTTCTCGTGCGACTTCATGAACCAGACTCGCTGCTGGTAGAGGAAGTCTTTGTCTCCTAGAGCACCGACGGGACAGATGTCGGCGACATTGCCAGAGAGCTTATTGTCGAGCGGGAATTCGAGCTGGCCGTTTTCGTCCCGGAAGACGTCGATTTCCTCGTGGGCACCGCGGTTGATCACCATCAATTCACTGGTGCCGGAGATCTCCCGCGTGAAGCGGACGCAGCGAGTACACATCACACAGCGGTCGACAAACAGGGTGATTGTGTCCCCCAGTTCCCGCCGCCGACTGGTGAAGGGTTGAATATCGGCTCGTCGTTCTTCGCGGCCGTGTTCGAAGTGGTAGTCCTGCAGCGAGCATTCGCCCGCCTTGTCGCAGATGGGGCAATCGACAGGGTGGCGGAGGAGCAGGTCCTCTTCGACCATCGCCCGAGCTTCAATTACTTTGGGACTATTCGTGACGAAAACGGTGCCGTCGGTCGCCGGAGTCTGGCAAGCTGGAACGACCTTGGGCTGCATCACAATCTTGCCGGTGACCGAGTCCTTCTTGCCCGCTTCGACCAGGCACATACGGCAACTGGCGACGACAGAGAGCCCCGGATGCCAGCAGTAGCGGGGGATGTCCACGCCGGCGCGCTCGGCGACTTGAATGCCGTTCAGGCGTTCCTTGTCGCCAATCGTGATTTCCTGGCCGTCAACAATGACCGTGGGCACGTTAGTTCAATGTTCCAAGTTCGAGGTTCAAAGTTAGTGAATGTCGAGCAATTGCAGGGCTGGCACGGCGGCTGTTTCCATCCAGCCGCTGGGATTGGTGCTTTTGATGTAAACTTCTAGTTCGTCGCGGAATTTCTTAATGCAATTCTTCATTGGCCAGGCCGCGCCGTCTGCCAAACCGCAGATAGTGGTGCCGGGCATGATGCCTATGTTCTCGGCAATTTCAAGCAGCAGGTCGAGGTCCTTGAGCCGCCCCTTGCCGTGCTTGATGCGGGTCATCATTTTGGTCGCCCAGCTAGTTCCCTCTCGGCAGGGAGTGCATTGGCCACAACTCTCATGGGAGAAGAAGCGGCAGCTATTAAGCAAGAAATCCACCATGCGAACCCTGTCGTCCATGACCACAACCGCGGCTGTGCCGAGACCGAGGCAGCCGAATTTGCCGGGACCGTTGAAATCGAGCTTGCAGTGGAATTCGCTTTCCTTGAGCAGGCCCATGCTGATGCCACCGGGAATGGCCGCCTTCGCTTTGCGCCCCTTCCATATGCCGCCGCCGAACTCCTCGATTAGTTCCGTGACCGTGATGCCGAGCGGCGCTTCGTAGCAGCCCGGCTTGTTGATGTGGCCGGAAAGGCAATAAAGCTTCGGCCCATAGCTGCCGGCGTCGCGCGGGTTGTTTGGGTCGGGGGGAATGCCGATGGATTTGAACCAATCCACTCCCCGGTCGAATATGTGCTTTACACAAGCCACTGTTTCGACGTTGTTCACAACCGTCGGCTTGCGAAAGGCCCCTTCGACGGCTGGAAACGGCGGCTTGATCCGGGGCCAGGCCCGTTTCCCTTCCAGGCTTTCGATCAGGCCGGTCTCTTCGCCACAGATATACGCCCCCGCTCCGCGATGAACATGGATGTCGAGCGAGTAGCCGCTACCAAGAATGTTCTTGCCGAGATAGCCCGCTTCATAGCATTCCGCAACCGCCTGGCAAATCCGTTTGTACGCCAGCGGGTATTCGCACCGCATGTAAAAGTAAGCCGCGGCGGAGTTGGTAGCGAAGCAACTGATGATCAGTCCTTCGAGCACCTGATGGGGGTCATCCTCCATCAAGATGCGATTGTTAAATGTCCCCGGCTCGCTCTCGTCAGCATTCAGGCAGAAGTAAATTGGCCCTGGATGGTCCTTAGGAAGAAACGTCCATTTCAGGCCGGTAGGAAAACCAGCCCCGCCACGACCACGCAAGCCGCTCGCCTTCGTCTGCTCCTGCACGTCCTTGGGACTGAGCGTCTTCAGCACCTTACGCAGCGCCTGATAGCCGCCGGTCTGCTCATACACTTTGCGTGTATAGCTTTCGGGCTGGCCGACGTTGGCTAACAGGACTGGCTTAAATTCGGGCATTTCTATTTCACCGTTTGCACAAACTCATCCGCCTGCTGATGGCTGACGCTGGGGATTAGTTTTTCGTTCGCCAGGACGCAGGGGGCATGCTCGCAGGCACCGAGGCATTCGGCATATTCGAGCGTGATGCGGCCGTCCGCGGTTGTTTCGCCAGGCTTCACGCCAAGCGAGTGCGACAAATGGTCGAGTAATTCGTCTCCGCCCCGCAGGGCACAGCTAATACTCCGGCAGACCCACAAGCGGCAGCGGCCGGCAGGGGCGTCTTGCTTGAAGTAGCCGTAGAACGTGAGCGTGTCCTGAACCTGGGAGGGATGCAACTCTAGAAGCTGGGCAATTTCCACGACGGCCCGAAGCGGAACATAGCGAAGCTTTTCGTTGACAATATGCAGCGCCGGCAGCGTGACCGCCTGTTTGGACGGATAGCGCGGAAGGAACGCCTTGATTTCGGCGATCATTTCGTCGGTCAGGATGCGGGGTTTATCTGCCATGTGGGGAAATTTGAAATCTCAAATCTCAAACAATTAGGAATCCAAGGAAAAACTAAAACTCAAAAGGCTCATCAAAGAACAAAGTTCACTGTTTCCGAATTAAATCCTCTCCATTTGAATTTGTTTGAGATTTGAGATTTCCATATTTGAGTTACCTATCGATCCAACTCTGCGGCGATGATATTCAAGCTCCCCAGCACCGCCACCACATCGCTCAACGTATGGCCGCGGATGAGTTGCGGGAAAATAGCGAAGTGAATGTAACTCGGCGGGCGGCAGCGGGCGCGATAGGCGACGTTGCTGCCGTCACCTGCCAGGTAAAAACCGAGCTCGCCGTTTGGGGCTTCAATCGCGGAATACATTTCCTCGTTCGGAACAGTAAAGCCCCGGTTCTTCATCACCAGTTCAAAGTGCGTGATCGTCCCCTCGATGGTCTGATAGACCTGCTGTTTGGTCGGCAGGGCGGTTCGCTCATCGACGCCGATGTTGGCTGGACCGGACGGGATGTTCTCAATCGCGGCGGCCACAATCTTGAGACTCTCCCGCATCTCGGCCATTCGTACGTAGTAACGCGCAAAACAATCGCCGGCTCTAGCGCAGCAAATATTGAAATCAAAGTCCGCATAGGCCAGGTAGGGCTCGTCCTTACGCAAATCGCGAGTGACTCCACTGGCCCGGGCGACGGGGCCAGTGGCGCTCATGTTGGTCGCCTCCTCCTTGGTGAGCAGGCCGACCCCCTTCATGCGGTCCACAAAGATTCGGTTGCGATTGACCAACTTCTCCATATCGTCGAGCGTTTCGGGAAACGACTTGACGAACGCGCGGATTTTCTGGACGACGAGAGGTGTGATATCGTGCATCACACCGCCGACCCGCGTGTAGCTATTCGTAAACCGCGCTCCGCAAAGCGCCTCAAAAATGTCGTATAACCGTTCGCGTTGGTAGAAGGCGTAGAGAAAAAAAGTGAACGCCCCGGTATCCAATCCCATCGCCCCGGTGGAGAGCAGATGGTCGCTGATGCGGGCTAACTCCGCGATAATCGTGCGGATGTATTTGCATCGCGGAGTGAGTTCAATGCCAAGCAGTTTCTCCACCGCGCCATGCCAAGCCACGTTGTTTGCCAGCGGCGAAATGTAGTTCATCCGGTCGGTGACCGTGACATACTGGTTGTAATCGAGGTGCTCACCGATCTTCTCAAAGCCGCTGTGCAAGTAGCCGATGTCCGGTATCGCATCCACCACCCGCTCGCCATCGAGCTTCAGAACTAGCCGCAGCGTCGTATGCGTGGCGGGGTGCTGCGGGCCGAAGTTGAGCGTCCACAGGTAGTCCTGCTCCTGGGGACGCTGTTCGAGAGTGGCTTCGGCGAGGGACACGGGAATGACTAAATCCTACTGACTAATGTCTAACTATTATTGGTTAAGCTTGATTGCGTTTCAAAACTGGGAAATTGTGTCTCTCTCCGCGGCCTTGGAGGGGATAGTCTTTACGCAGGGGGTAGGCGGCGAATTCATCCGGCATCAGGATGCGGCGGAGGTCGGGGTGCCCTTCAAAAACGATGCCGAACATGTCGTAGACTTCGCGTTCCAGCCAGTTGGCGCCGCCCCACAGCGGCACCATGGTTGGCAAGGTCAAATCCGGCTCATTCAGGAAACAGCGGACCGTGAGTCGTTCGTTGGTGATTGTATTTGCCAGTAGATAGACAAGGCCGAAGCGATCACGGGCATCGCGATAGCTTAGATAGTCAACGCAGGTGACATCGACGAGTAGGTCGAATTTCCCCTCGCCTTTCAGATGCAGCATGACCGCCATAAGCAACTCTTTGGATACCACGACGCGCGTGTCCCCGCGGAACTCACTGGCGGTAATGCCGGCGAATTTGGCAGTGAGGGCGGCAATGGTTTCTGGCTTGGCGGGCATGAATCAACTTTGAACTTAGAACCTGGAACTCATTTCCGTCCGTACATGGGCAATTCTTGGAGTGCCCGCTTCGTCATTTGACGCTCAGCCGTTTCAAACTCCGCGCCGTTGATCGTCCCTTCACGCTGAATTTTGTCTTGCAGGTCCATGATGGCCTGGATCAACTGCTCGGGACGCGGCGGACAGCCGGGGACATACATATCGACGGGAATAAAGCGGTCGATACCTTGAACGACGCAATAGGTATCGAAAACGCCGCCGGTGCTCGCACAGGCACCCATCGAGATGCACCATTTAGGCTCGTGCATCTGCTGCCAGATCCGTTGCAACACGGGGAGCATCTTCATGACCACGCGGCCGGCGACAATCATCAGGTCGCATTGCCGCGGGCTAAAGCGAAAAACTTCCGCTCCAAAGCGAGCCAAGTCATGCCGACTGGCACCAGTGGCCATCAGTTCGATTCCGCAGCAAGCGGTGGCAAACGGCATCGGCCAAAGGCTGTTCTTGCGGCACCAACTGGCAAGTTCATCGAGTTTTGTTACCACGACGTTGTCGGGGAGTTCTAGCGCCACTTAAACACTCCCTTCTTCCAGGCATAAACCAGCCCCACTGCCAGCAGGCCCATAAAAACCATGACTTCCGTGAAGACCAAGCCGCGAGTATAGCCCGTGAATCCATGCTCAGCGGCCTGAACCACCGCGGCGTCAATTCCCGCAGGCAATTTATCCGGCGAGTGTGCATTTGCGGCTACGGCCCACGGATACAGGAACAGCAACTCCACATCGAAGAGCAAAAAGGCAATCGCTACCAAATGAAAGCGAACATCGAATTTGCGGTGGGCGTCATGGATGGGGTCCATTCCGCTTTCATACGGCATCTGCTTGACGGCCGACTGCCGCTTGGGCCCGAAGAGCGAGGCAATACCAAGCATGCCCAGTGCCAATCCCGTGGCACAGGCTGCAAACAACAAGATGGGAAGCAGTGAGTTGGCCATAAACGCCTGCCGGACAACAACTTAAAGGTTAAGCCGGCGACTTTGTGAATATTCTCACAAATAGGGTCCAAAAGAAAACCCGGCACTGGGCCGAGTTCCCTGAATAACCAATAAAAATCCTATCGGCGGCGGTTTGGCTGGTCAACGGGGCCCAGAAATCGGTAGCGGAACCCTCATTTCAATGCCGGAGATTCATTCGATCAACTTTAATACAGGTGCGGATCCAACCCTTGCCATCGAGGAAAGCGACTCCAAATTCATAGTCGAAAAACCTTATTGCCACTGACTCGACGGATGAGGCGTTTCATTTCCAGGACGCTGATGGTGGAGAGTACTTGCGGAACGGCCAGTCTGGTCGCCGCGATGACTTCGTCGATGCTCGTTGGGTCGATGCCAATCGCCGTAAGCACGGCGGTTTCTGGCTCGTTGAGTTGCAATTCCACGGGATGCCGAATCTCGCGGCCATCTTCACGAGGTGCGGCCGCGACCAAAGGGCCAAATTCCTCCAGCACGTCATCGACTGTCTCGATCAGCTTCGCTCCATCTCGAATGAGTCGGTGACAGCCGCGGGAATTGCGGCTGTCGACACGACCGGGGACAGCGAAGACCTCTCTCCCCTGTTCCATGGCGTGCCGGGCGGAGATAAGCGCACCTGAACGGTCGGAAGCCTCGACGACAATGACGCCGAGGCTCATTCCGCTGATAATGCGGTTTCGCTGCGGGAACGAGCCAGTCAAAGGTGGGGAAAGGGGATGGCTCTCGCTCAAGATTGCTCCATGCTGCATTACTTGGTCGGCGAGTTTGACATGTTCGGGCGGGTAAATATCCATGACTCCACCGCCAAGCACTGCCAGTGTTCGCCCCCCCGCCTTGATGGCTGCAATGTGAGCCGCAGCATCAATTCCTCGTGCGAGGCCACTAATGATGGTGTATCCGGCATGCGAGAGTCCCGATGCCAGTCGCTCCGCCTGGGCAAGTCCATAGGCCGTGGCGTGACGGGTGCCAACAATGGCGATGGCCAATGCATCGGTGGTGCGAACTTCTCCTCGCACAAAAAGAACTCCTGGCGGATCGTGGATTTCTTTGAGAATGCGAGGATACTCGGCGGCTGATTCAAGCAACAAAAGGATCTGATTTTCGCGGCAGTAAGCGATTTCCTTGGCGACATCAATTTCACGTTCCGCTGCCGTAAGGGCCCGTAATAGCTTTGGGCCGACGCCGTCCACCTCGCGAATTTCACTCGGCGCGGCCTTAAAGATATTGGCCGCGCTGCCAAATCGCTCCAGCAACATCTTTCGCATACGCGGCCCAACTCCGCTCACCATGCAAAGCCGCAATTCTGCCGCAAGAGTATCACCATTATCCTTGTTAACAGGGGTGAATTGGTCCGGCGGTAGAGACATAGGGCAGCTCTCGATGGAAGGCAACTCCGATAATCAGGCCCCTCAATATACCCCGCCGCATTGGGGGTCAAGATTGCAAAGCTCGGCGAACTAAGTCGGAATCGACTCCGCCAACCAGCTCTACGTGACCCATTCGCGCAGGAAGCACAAATCGCAACTTGCCGTGTTCCGCCTTCTTGTCCCGTTGCATGGCCGTCATGAGAGCCTCGACGTCCAGTCCGCTCGCCGTTGTGGGGAGCCCTAACGCACTTAGTAGTCTTTCCTGGCGAGCCGTCAAGTCGCTCCCTATCCTGCCCACCAACTCCGCCAGCCGAGATGCCCGAACCATGCCAATCGCCACGGCTTCGCCATGCAGGAATTTGCCATAGCCGGAAACCGTTTCGATGGCGTGGCAAAATGTATGTCCGTAATTCAGCACTGCCCGCAAACCAGTTTCTTCATGCTCATCTTGGGCGACAACCTGAGCCTTGAGCTCACAGGAGCGACGAATGAGATGAGTCAGCACTTCGTTATCGCGGGCAATGATTTCGGCGATGTGCCTTTCCAAATAGTCGAAGAAGTCCGCATCGAGGATTACCCCATATTTAGCGACCTCGGCCAGACCGCTGCGAAATTCTCGTTCGGGTAAGGTATCCAGCGCGGCCAGGTCGATCAAAACCCCAGCGGGTTGCCAGAAAGCACCGACCAAATTCTTCGCCAGCGGCAAATTGATGCCGACTTTGCCCCCGACACTGCTGTCCACCTGAGCCATCAAGCTTGTCGGAACCTGTACGAAAGGAATCCCGCGAGCGTAAGTTGCGGCGACAAATCCCGCGAGGTCGCCAACCACTCCACCGCCGACAGCGACAATAAATGTCTTCCGGTCGGCCCCTAGTGCCAAAAGGCGATTCCAGAGGGCAGTTGCTTGCTCTGCGCTCTTCGTTTCTTCCCCCGCGGGAACGATGAGAATTTCGGTTCGTATGCCGCTGGAATTCAGCGAAGCGGCGACATGCTCCCCATGAGAATGGCAGACATTCTCATCGGTGATGATGATTGCCTGTTTTCCCTGAAGTCGCTCGCCGACGAAACGTCCTGCCTGATCCAAAATACCTCGGCCGATACGGATGTCGTAGCTCCGTTCGCTTAGCTCGACGCGAATAGTTATCGGCTCGGACAAAGAAAGCTCCACGTTCTCAGTGGCGACGCTGCAGCGCGCCGCGATAGTTGCCCTTCGAACCACTCAACTCGCGACGGGCTAACGGCCTAAACTAGGACCCCAGTCGCTGCACGTCGGCTGGCGTGACGGTTATCGTTCGGCAAAAGCCGCTGTGGGTGCGAACGTAGGTAATTTCGCCGCATTGGTCAGGCTTGGCGTGTAATTCGGCCTCAATACGGGCCTTTTCACTCGGCGGCAGGTCGGCGTACTCAGCCGGCCAGACGGTATCCGATTCCATTACGAGCGCTTCGCGATAGGGGTCAAACTTGTCGGCCACGGCTGATCGGCTCCTGGGAAAGAAGGCTGGCCACTATGTCATTTGGCAAGCGACTATCATACTGGCGATAGGCTCCTTAGAAAATCCGGCAACCCCATGCACAACCGTGGCAAACTCGTCGTTTTATCCATATTTGCTGTCGCAATTGCGATGGCCGGCTTTGCCCTGTGGTGGAACTGGGGGCTGGGACACCGCAGCCTGGAATACTGGGGTGACGACGGCTCTCTGCTTATTCGCGATGCCGAGTCGGTTTTGCTTGTGAAGTTGAAACAGCGCATTCCCAGCCTGAATGCCATGGATCCGTATTTTCCCATGGATTCGAAGGACCTGAACTCGACTGAGAAAGAAGATATCAGCAACGTCAAGGGACTGGTCCATGCTCGGCATGTCTTTCTTGAAGACGCGAGCTATGCGTGGAATGAGCGACTATCGCGGTGGGACGAATGGCAGTACGCGGTGCGGTTCGAAGGGAAGAAAGGGCACATTTGGGTTTTGCTCGATCTCCAAAACGAGGTAGCGGGGTCGAGCAGGCAATACGGGGCACTGCGGCTCAATCCCAAGACCGCTGCCGGCTGGAGGCAATTCGTCGGCCGATACTTTACCGAAGATTCTCCCAAGTCTATGAGCGCGCCGTCCAAATCCCACTAGCCGGCATAATCGGACTGGTTCACGCACCGGCAGCATCTTCTGCCGCTCCCGTCAATTCCCTTCCAGCGTGACCTATGCTTTTCACGGACGGTGGTCTGCCGCGCGCGAGGTGCGTTTGGTGAGCCACTCGCCTTTAGCCCTATCCCCGTTTGCCTGAAGACATTGCCATGATGAAAGCTCCTCAAAGTCCCACTCGCTCCGCCGAAGCCGCCAAGGCAGAAGAGTTCGACCTACTCAAGCGAAAAATCCACACCAAGCTCGTGGACAAACTCGACCTTAACAAGGTCGGCGAGTTGCAAGGAGATGTACTCCGCCGCGAAATCCGCCTTGTTGTCGAGCACCTTTGCGATACTGAAGAGACTTTCCTGAATCGCACGGAACGCGAGCGTCTGATTGAAGAAGTTCTCGACGAAACTTTCGGGCTGGGGCCCTTGGAATTCCTTCTCAAGGACCACACCATCAGCGATATCCTGATCAACGGTCCCAAAAACATTTACGTGGAGCGCCGCGGAAAACTGGAAAAGACACAGGTGGAATTCCGCGACAACGCCCACCTACTGCAGATCATCGATCGTATCGTCTCGAAAGTCGGTCGCCGCGTGGACGAAGTCTGCCCGATGGTGGACGCCCGACTCACTGACGGTTCCCGCGTCAACGCAATCATCCCGCCTTTGGCGCTTGACGGTGCCGCCGTTTCCATTCGCCGCTTTGGAAGCAATCCGCTCAAGCTCGAAGACCTGCTGAACTTTAAGGCCTTCACTCCCGAAATGGTGATGCTGCTGGAAGGTGCAATCAAGGCTCGCCTCAACATGGTCATCGCCGGGGGCACTGGCTCCGGAAAAACGACGCTGCTCAATACCCTGTCCAGCTTCATTCCAGGCCACGAACGAATCGTCACCATCGAAGATGCCGCTGAACTGCAACTTCAGCAGGATCACGTTGTGCGGCTCGAAACGCGGCCGCCGAATATCGAAGGAAAAGGGGCCATAACCGCGACTGACCTGGTGAAAAACGCACTCCGTATGCGTCCCGAACGGATCATCATCGGCGAATGCCGCGGACCAGAGACGCTGGATATGCTGCAAGCCATGAACACCGGCCACGATGGCTCGCTCACCACGATTCACGCCAATACCCCGCGCGACGGTTTGGCCCGTATGGAAACCATGATCATGATGTCGGGATTCGAACTCCCCATCAAAGCAATGCGGCAGCAAATTGCTAGTGCCGTCCATTTGATGATTCAGGCCAGCCGATTGCAGGGTGGCATTCGCCGAGTGACCCACATCACCGAGGTCTGCGGGATGGAGCAGGACACCGTTGTCATGCAAGACATTTATCGATACGTGCAAGAAGGAATTGACGAAACGGGCCGGGCTCGCGGGTACTTTGAGGCCACCGGCGTCCGCCCAGCGTGCATGACGAAACTGGAATCCGCGGGCATCCGCCTGCCATCCTCCGCATTCAAGGCCCGCAAAATGTTGATCGACTAATCGCACCTTTTCCCAAACGGGATTGGTATCTTGTTCATCGAGCCACACTAATTTGCCATGTTCACCATTATTGTATTAGCCGCGGCATTTGTTGGCGTTGCCTGCCTGGTAGCGGGAGTGGCATCGATGTTTGCCATGAGCCCCGCTCAAAGCGCGGTTGAAGATCGATTGTCCATTCTCACCGGCGCCGCAAATCCGGCTTTGCATGGAAAGAAGAACACCAGCGTTCTTTCGAGCCCGCTCGACGATGGCACAAACGCGTTGGAGGATTTTTTCTCCCACTTCATCAATTTGCGCACCTTACTCCAACAGGCGGATGTGCCGCTCACGCCAAACAAGTTCATCTTGATTTCTCTCGCAACTGCCGTACTGGGTGTAATTGCCGTTCCGCTCTGCCGCGCGCCGCTTTTATTTGCACCGCTCGGTATGCTGCTGGGCTTCATCCCAATTCTGTACGTTTACATCAAACGCAAAAGCCGCCTGGCCAGTTTCGGCAAGCAGATGCCGGAAGCGCTGGAGCTCATTTCTCGCGCTCTTCGAGCTGGCCACTCCCTGGCTTCGGGGTTCCATCTTGTGGCGGAGGAAATGCCCAAACCAATTTCGTCTGAATTTAATCGCGCCTACGAGGCTCAAAACCTAGGGCAGACGCTCGAGCAGTCCATTCAGGAAATGACCGAACGAGTTCCGAATCTGGACCTTCGTTTCTTCGCCACCGCAGTCGTACTGCAACGGCAAACTGGCGGCGACCTGGCTGAAATTCTCGACAAAATTGGCTATATCGTGCGCGAGCGATTTAAGATCTACGGTCAGATCCAGGCGCTCACGGGCGAGGGCCGTCTTTCCGGTGTCGTGCTACTGGCACTGCCGCCAGTCTTGGCCGCCGTCATGCTGTATCTCAATCCCAAATACATGATGCTGCTGGTTACCGATCCAATGGGGCAACAGATGCTTGCCGGGGCAATCGTGATGCAAGTCGTCGGCGCTTTGGTTATTCGCAAAATCATCAATATCAAGGTTTAGGCAATGTTTTTGTTCTTTGCTCAGTCCGTCGCTTTCGGCGTCAACCCCTGGATCGTCTACGGGGCAGTCTTTGGTTTGATCGCCGCGATCGCCTGGTTGGCTCTCGATTGGGTGGGAAATAAATCTTCCCGGGCGGAGCAGCGGCTGGATGAATTCTCTGACCCTTCGGGACGCAAACGGCCAGAAGTCAAAGGTGGGTCGTCCATGTCGCGCATGCTTGAGGCTGCTGCGCCGGCGCTCAGCGCACCCTTGCAACCAAAGAGCGAGGTGGAGCAGAGTCAGATCAAACAGTCACTCTCTTATGCAGGCTTCCGCGGAGAATCCGCCCCTTCGATTTACATGGGACTCAAGGTAGTTGGATTGGCCGTGGGATTCTTCCTCGGTGGCGGCATTTCGTTCTTTCTAATGGGATTCACCATGGGAGCCATGATTAGAACCGTGGCTTGCGCGGGCATTTTGTTCTATCTGCCTACCGCTGTCCTCTGGTGGCTAGGGAGAAAACGGAAAGAAGCCATCTTTCTCGGCCTGCCCGATGCCCTGGATCTGATGGTGGTCTGTGTCGAAGCTGGCCTGGGTCTGGATCAGGCAATGCGCAAAGTCGCGGAGGAGATGAAGAAATCGTATCGCGTCATCTCGGATGAATTCAGCCTCTGCAACCTGCAGCTTCAAGTCGGTCGCGGACGCACACAGGTGCTGCAGGAACTTGGCAGCCGCAGCGGTGTGGACGACCTGAAATCACTCGCCTCGATTCTGATTCAGGCGGACAAATTCGGCTCCAGCATCTCTCAGGCCCTGCGCGTGCAAAGCGACAGCATGCGGACTCGCCGCCGACAGATTGCCGAGGAAAAAGCCGCCAAGACCGCGGTGCAACTCATCTTTCCGTTGGTTCTCTTCATCTTTCCGGGCATCTTCGTCGTCCTCGTCGGCCCAGCCGCGATCACAATGGTTCGAGAAATGTTCCCGGCGATGGGTGGATAGCCGACATCTCATTTGAATTCTACGCCTACTTCAGCTCTCAATGGATGCGAGAGCAAGTGTAGCAGTAGGATAGGAGACGCCGTCAGGTATACTGGAGTTTTCCCGCCAGTTCCTCCTTCCTGCCGGTGCATCCAAATGCTCAGGCCCTTTCGCCAACGTCCCGGCTTGATGCTGATGGCAGTCGTCTGGCTGACGATGAACTTGCCGACACTTTGGGCTGCCGATTTCGACCGCGATATTCAGCCGCTATTGACCGCCAAGTGTTTGCAGTGTCACGGCCAGTCGGAACCCGAGGCGGGGCTGCGACTGGCCTCGCGTGAAGGGGCAATTGCCGTGTTGGAATCCGGCAAGCGAGCGGTCGTTCCAGGAAAACCCGCGGAAAGCGAATTGCTGCGCCGTGTAACAAAAGAAGACGTTTCCGAGCGTATGCCCCCAAAAGGAGAGTCGCTTAGCAAGAAGCAAATCGCCGAGCTCAAGGAGTGGATTGAAAGTGGCGCGGTCTGGCCGGAGCACTGGGCCTACCGGCCGCTGGCTGCCGCTCCTCCACTCCCTTTGGGAGAGAGCCGGGATAAGGGTCTTCAAGCCCCCATCGACTCCTTCATCTTTGCCGAACTCAAATCTCGCGGTCTCACTCCCGCCGTCGCGGCTGACAGGCGAACACTATTACGCCGCGTGACGTTGGATTTGACCGGTTTGCCGCCAACGCCGGAGGAGTTGGCTGCGTTTCAGGCAGATGCTTCCCCTGATGCCTACGAGCAAACCGTCGACCGCCTGCTAGCGAGTCCGCGCCACGGGGAACGCTGGGCTCGGCACTGGATGGACGTTGTGCATTATGCCGAGACACACGGGCACGATCAGGACCGCCCACGAGAAAACGCCTGGCCTTATCGCGACTATCTTATCCGCTCCCTTAACCGCGATATCCCCTACGCAACCTTTATCCAGCAGCAGATCGCCGGCGATGTGCTCTGGCCGGACGACCCGCAAGCCATTGTGGCGACGGGTCTACTCGCAACCGGCCCCTGGGACGAAAGCTCGCTCCAAAGCATCCGGGAGGATTCCATTGACCGGCAAATCGCTCGTTACATCGACCGGGATGATATTCTCACCACGGTTGCCAGCACCTTCCTCAGCACCACCGTGCATTGCGCCCGCTGCCACGACCACAAATTCGACCCCATACGGCAACTAGACTACTACAACCTGCAAGCGGTTTTCGCGGCTACCGACAAAGCCGACCGGGCCTTTGATGCCGACCCCACAACGGCGGCGAGGCGGCAAGAACTGCTCCGGCTCAAGGAGAGTCTACCCGGTCTTCGTGAGCGCCTTGATGCTTCGCTCTTTACTCCAGAATTGCAAACGCATGTCGCGAAATGGGAAGAGACCGTTGTTGCCGCCAAGTCGGTCTGGCAAATTGCCGAAGCAACGGAAGTCAAATCCGATGGCGGTGCGACCTTTGTCAAACAGCCGGATGGTTCGTATCTTGCCAGTGGCACATCGCCAGAAAAGGATGCTTACTCCTTCACCATTCCTTATCTGGGCAAGCCGCTAACCGGCCTCAAGCTGGAAGTGCTGACCGATCCCTCTCTTCCCAACCAAGGCCCAGGCCGTCAGCCGAGCAACGGCAATCTGCATTTGAGCGAGGTCGTTGTCAGCATTGCGCCCCAAAGCGATCCGGCCAAAAAGTCCGTGGTTCTGTTGCAAAATGCCAAGGCTGACTTTGAGCAGGCGGGCTGGACGATTGCGATGGCCATTGATGGCAATCCCGATACTGCCTGGGGAGTTGATCCACAGGAAGGCAAGCCGCACCAGGCACTTTTAGAATTCAAGGAGCCGCTTCCAACTGCCGAAGGTGTCTTCCTGACCATTGAACTCAAGCAGCTTCACGGACGGCAGCACACCATTGGCCGTCCGCGACTAAGCCTGACCACTTCCCCACTCCCCCTGCCGCTCGATGCCGCCTCGCTGCCGCAGGCCGTGGCGGCGGCGATCGCTGTCCCCGCGGACCAGCGGACGAACCAACACAAAGCCGACCTTGCCGTTTACTATCTCACCAAAAAATGCGACGGCGATCTTGAGTCCCTCCCGCCTCAGCAACTAGTTTACGCCGGCACTAATCGCTTCCAACCGGATGGCTCCTTCAAGCCGGCGGAGAAACCTCGCACCGTTCACATGCTGAAGCGAGGCGACATCCATCAGCCTCTTTCGGAAGCTCACCCGGCAGCGCTGGCATTCTTGCAGCAGCTACCAGAAAAACTGAGCATCACCGAACCGGAGAACGAAGGCCAGCGCCGAGCCGCCCTTGCTCGCTGGATCAGCGACGAGCGGAATGCACTCGCCTGGCGGTCGATTACCAATCGCGTTTGGCACTACCACTTCGGCCGCGGCCTTGTCGAAACCCCCAACGACTTCGGAAAGATGGGCTCGCCCCCCACTCATCCGCAGCTTCTCGATTGGCTCGCCCGGGAACTGCACGCCAGCGGCGGCTCGCTCAAAACGCTCCACCGCCGCATCGTCACCAGCAGCGTCTATCGGCAAAGCTCCTCCCATCAAGAACAAAACGCTGCGATTGACGCCGACAACAAATTCCTTTGGCGGATGCACCGCTCCCGCCTGGAAGCCGAGCAGGTGCATGATGCCCTGGTTCAAATTTCCGGTTCGGCGGATTTCGCGATGGGTGGGAAATCCGTCAAACAGTTCATCCAGACCCCAGGTATTCATGTCACCCCTAACGTCGATTACCAGACCTTTAATCCCGACGATCCCGCCAACTACCGCCGCAGTGTCTACCGTTTCGTCTTTCGCACTCTCCCTGATCCTTTCATGGAGTCCCTCGATTGTGCCGATGCCTCGCAGCTCACGCCGACTCGCACCGTCAGCGTCACGGCGCTACAGGCCCTGACGATGCTCAACGACAAATTCGTCATCCGCCAAAGCGAGCGTCTGGCCGATCGACTCCGAAGTGAAGCCGGCGAAAGTCCTGATGCGCAAATTGCCCGCCTCTACCAACTCGTCCTTCTGCGTTCTCCTCATGATTCCGAACAACTCGCTCTCCGCACCTACCTCGAAAAACATGGCCTTGCCAACACTTGTCGCCTGCTTCTCAACAGCAATGAGTTCATGTTTGTGAATTGACGGAGCAAATTTGGCCTGAAACCGCCCCCGCAAGAACCGAAAATGACTTGCTCTTAAAAATCATTTTCAGGCGTGGCTAACTTTACCTCTTCATCGCAAGATTTTGCGGATGAAGTGGTTAGGCAAAGGCGATTCAGGCTGGTCGCGAGTCACTGGCGAGTCCTTCTGAGTCACGTTTCAAAAGGCGGATTAAAGAATGCAGGTAGCTCCGGCAAGTCACTGTACGGAGCGCCCGCCACTTCACTCGCTTCTTGACCGGCCTTTTTGATTTGCCAGGCACAATGGAAGCAGAGGTCGCCATTTTGCGATTTCAGCGACATTCCCTCCCAACCTGTCGCTCATGGCGACAGGTCGCCCAACCGAAAAATCCCTACTCTGCGAACGTCAGCGAGTGCTGTACTTCATACGTCCGGTTGGGGCATTCCCCCTTGCCGACGTTATTGAGGGCAATCTGGTAAAGGTCCTGCCCGAAGGGGGTGGGGTATTTGCCAGTGATGCAGGCCTGGCAGAGTTGGCTGGGTTCCTTTTGGATGGCTCGGGCGATGGATTCGACGGGGAGGTAGCGGAGAGAGTTGGCGCCTAGAATGTCCGCCATTTCGGCCTGCACCTCGTCGGTCAGGCCGCGGCCGCGCATGATGCGGGGAGCGAAGAGCTCGTCCACAGTGGACATATCGATACCGTAGAAACATGGGGCGACAATCGGCGGGCAAGCAACCCGCACGTGAATCTCTTTCGCACCGCCGGCTTCGCGAATGCGGTTCAGCAGCACTCGCATGGTGGTGGAGCGGACGATGGAATCTTCGACGAGGAACACCCGCTTCCCTTCCAACACTTCGCGGAGGGGAGTGTATTTGGTTTCTGCCTTTTTTCGCCGACCTGAGCCCCCTTCGATGAAGGTGCGGCCAGAATAGCGATTGCGGATCAGCCCTTCGCGCGAGGGAATCCGCAGCTTGTGGGCCATGGCGTCAGCGGCAGCTTTGCTGGTATCCGGGACGGGGACAACAATCGTATCTTCGTCAATGGGAATGCGCCCGCTTTCCAGTTCCAGTCGAGCGAGTTCTTCGCCCAACGCAGTGCGGGAAAGATAAACGCTGCGGCCATCGAGTGTGCTGGCGACGTTGGCGAAATAGATCCATTCGAAGAAGCAGTGGGAGCTGTGGGTCGATTCCGCGAACGGCTCGATCTCCATCTTGCCTTGGGTGATGGTGATGGCGTACCCCGGCTGCAGGGATTTGATGCTCTCCGGCTTGAAGCCCAGGTTGAGCAGCGGCACGCTTTCACTGGCGGCGGCGAAGAGGGCCCCTTCCTTGGCCCAGCAAAGAGGTTTGATGCCCAGCGGGTCGCGGGCAATCAGCAAATCTCCCTGCGCGTTGAGCATCACCAGGCTATAAGCTCCGTCGAATTTCTTGCTCACCGCCCGCATCATGTCCACCAGCCGCGGTCGTTTTTCGCCGGAAAGCTCACGGCTGATCTCGTGTAAGATCATTTCCGTGTCGTTATCCCGGGCCAGATGATAATCGCAGTCGGCCAGCAGGTTGGCCTTCAAATCCTGGTAATTGGCGAGTTGCCCGTTGAAGCCGAACGCAAACCACTTTCGGTTTTCCAAATGGTGCCGCTCTAACGGCTGGGCATAGTTGCGGTCTTC
>CAYUJE010000104.1:0-19747 GCA_964444865.1 uncultured Pirellulaceae bacterium
TGGAAAGGAGCGTTTTCATCCCCTTTCCCAAAGTATCGCCGACCAGAAAGTAAGTCTCCGCATTGCCGAATTCGTGATGGCCGTGACCGGGGTTCGGCGAATCCTCCGGCTTGCGGACGAAGTCGCGTGTCGGCACGAAGACGACGTTGCCCTGAAACTCCGGCCTGGCTGCTGCGTCGGCCTGGGCCATTCGTAATTTTTCCCATTCCGGAGGCGCAATGGCCCAAGGACCGGTGATTTCGCCGATTACGACGGGCAGCTTGGGGGCACCCAGGTCCTTGCGCACGTCATGGATGAGATTCACCAGGTTCTGCTCATACTCCGGCACGGCGTTTTTCGGATCGACTCCGTCGTTCCAGCCGTGATACCAGACGAAACCAGCCAGCTCATAACCCCGGCCGTCGTAGCTGGGAAAGTCGGTCTTTAACTTGGCCAGCGCTTCACGGACTTCGGCAATCATCTTGGTGTAATACGGTCCAATTTCGCCCCCCGAACTCGGCGGGCGAAAATCCTTGTAAAGACTCTTCCCACCCCAAGCCGTCTTGATAAGCAGCACCTGGTTGTCCAATGCATCGCCGACGACATGTCCGAATTGCAACTCCGGTCCAAAGTGATGCGGATCGCCGTACACGGAAAAACCGAAGGCCAGCGGCCCCGCAAGCAGCGGGCCTTGCTCGCGCTGGTAACGGACCCAGACATCTGGCCGAACAGCCCATTTTCCCTCCGCATCCTTTAAATGCTTGAACATGGGAGCCTTCGCGGGGTCCCCCATCAACTTGACCAGCGTCCCTTTGCCGTCGTTATAGTCCTTGCCCTCCAAGTCAACGACTGCCTGTCCCTCCATGTTCGACTGCCCCGCAAGGATAAAGACCTTGAGGGATTTGGGTGTGTCGGCGGCGGGAAGTGTCGCCAGTGGGCCAAGGAAAAATGCCAGGACGAGGAAAGTGGTCTGTTTCATTGATTGAATTCCAGTGACAACAATTCAAATCGAAGGGCGTATCTTCGACGGAGGTAATGGCAAGTGCAACCGGACCGCAGCAGAACTGGGAAATGGAACCCCTAGCCGTGCGGCCGGTGGGAGCGGAGCGGAGAAACTTATCGTCAGGCCTTCAGAAGCGCACCCGGTGTCCTAAACGGTTGTTTTTCACACATTTCTCCTCTTTCGCCTTCATTGACGCTCTTTGCCGCTCCCGTTAAACTCACTAGCTTGTTTTCCGCGTAAAAATGCCGGTTTTTGTCGCTCCGCGGGCAAGTTGTCAACAAGTTTAACACTCTCCTTTTTTGATTCCTTAGAGGCGCTTTCATGGCCAAGACTCGCACTGCTGCCGCCAAGAGTTCCGGCGGCAAGATGACCTACTACTTCTCCAAGAACAAGACGGAAGGCAAAGGGCTTTCCAAGCAGCTTTTGGGTGGAAAGGGAGTGAACCTGGCCGAAATGACCAGCATTGGCCTCCCCGTGCCGCCAGGATTCACCATCACGACCGAAGTCTGCGATGCCTACTACAAGAGTGGCCGCAAACTTCCTGCCGGCCTGATGGATGCCGTGAAGAAGAACGTCGCCATGCTGGAAAAGGAGCTGGGCAAGAAATTCGGGGACGATGCCAACCCGTTGCTCGTCTCGGTTCGTTCGGGTGCCGCCCTCAGTATGCCGGGGATGATGAACACGATTCTCAACCTGGGGCTCACCGACGTTTCCACAGCCGGTCTTGCCAAGGCGACCAACAACGTCCGGTTTGCCTACGACGCTTACCGCCGACTAATCAACATGTTCGGCGACGTGGTGATGGATGTTGGGCACGAGCACTATGAGCACGCCTTTAGCGCCATCAAGCGCAAATACAACGCCAAGCTGGATACCGATGTTCCCGCGGAAGGGCTCATCGAGCTTTGCAACGACTATAAGCAGGTCTACAAGAAGCATACGGGCAAGGATTTCCCTCAAGACCCGCTGGTGCAACTCGAAAAGGCCATCGAAGCAGTCTTCAAAAGCTGGATGGGGGACAAAGCGGTCAAGTATCGCGACGTGGAGAACATCCGCGGCCTGCTCGGTACTGCCGTCAACGTGCAGAGCATGGTGTACGGCAACATGGGGGACGACAGCGGCACCGGCGTCGCCTTCACCCGCGACCCGAACACCGGCGAGAACAAATTCTATGGCGATTTCCTGATTAACGCCCAGGGCGAAGACGTCGTCGCCGGCATCCGCACGCCGCAAGTCGTCGCGGAAATGCCCAAGTGGAACAAAAAGGTTTACAAGCAACTCCTCGAAATCAAGGATGTGCTGGAAAACCATTTCCGCGAGATGCAGGATATCGAGTTCACCATCGAAAAGGGAACGCTGTTCATGCTGCAAACTCGCACCGGCAAACGGGCCGGCGGAGCGAGCGTGAAGATCGCTTGCGACATGGTGAAGGAGAAGCTCATCGACGAAAAGACCGCCGTAAAACGCATTCCGGCTGGTGACCTGTCGCAGATTCTGCTGCCGAGCCTTGATCCGGATGCGCTCGAAGAGGCCCGGAAATCGGGCAAGTTTTTGACGAAGGGAGTCAATGCTTCTCCCGGTGGCGTCGTTGGCAAACTGGCCTTCACCGCAAAGGAAGCGGTCGAACGTGCCGCTGCCGGCGAAAAGATCATTCTTTGCCGCAAAGAGACCAGCCCCGAAGACGTGGACGGCATGCACAGCGCCGTCGGCATTCTGACCAGCACCGGCGGTGCGACCAGCCATGCGGCTGTGGTGGCTCGCGGCTGGGGACGTTGCTGCGTAGTCGGCGCGGGGGAGATGCAGATTGACGAACGGGCTCGCCGGGTGGTCATCAAGGGAGTCACGCTCGGGCATAACGATCTGGTGACGATCAACGGCACCACGGGCGAGGTCTTCAACGGCCAGGTTGCCACGCGCGACGCGAAGCTGAGCGGTGACTTCGCCACCGTGATGAAATGGGCCGACAAGTACCGCACCATGAATATCCGCACCAATGCCGACACTCCGGAAGATTCGCAGCGGGCCCGTGATTTCGGAGCGGAAGGGATCGGCCTCTGCCGCACCGAACACATGTTCTTTGGCGAAGCTCGCATCGCCGCCATGCGGGAAATGATCCTGGCGGACGATTTGCCGGCTCGCAAAAAGGCCCTCGCCAAGCTCCTGCCGTTTCAGCGGGAAGATTTCCAAGGCATCTTTACCGCGATGAAGGGGCTGCCAGTCACCGTCCGCCTCCTCGACCCGCCGCTGCATGAATTCCTGCCGCACGAGCCCAAGGCTCAGGAAGAACTGGCCAACACTCTCGGCGTCTCGGTCGACGTCGTCAAGCAGCGGGTCTCGGCTCTCCACGAGTCGAACCCCATGCTCGGCCATCGCGGCTGCCGCCTGAGCGTGACCTATCCTGAAATCCTGGAGATGCAGGTGCGGGCCATCATCGAAGCGGCTATCGCCTGCAAAAAGGAGAAAGTTGACGCCCGGCCGGAGATCATGATCCCCATCGTCAGCACCTCTCCCGAGCTTAAGCTGCTTGTAGAACTGACGGCCAAAACGATTGAAGCCGTCAAGAGCGAAAAGAAGTTTACCGGCAAGCTCGACGTGCAAATCGGCACGATGATCGAAATACCGCGGGCCGCCCTTACGGCCGACAAAATCGCCGAACATGCCGAGTTCTTCAGCTTCGGCACGAATGACCTGACGCAGATGACGTTCGGCTTCTCGCGCGACGACGTGAATAGCTTCCTGCCGGACTACCTGCACCAGGAATTGCTGCCGTGCGATCCGTTCCAGTCGCTGGACACCGAGGGGGTCGGCCAACTCGTGCAGATGGGTGTGCAAAAGGGGCGCAGCACGCGCAAGGACCTCAAGGTTGGCATCTGCGGCGAACACGGAGGCGACCCCGCCAGCATTGAGTTCTGCCACCAGGTCGGCCTCAACTACGTCAGTTGCTCCCCCTTCCGCGTCCCCATCGCCCGCCTCGCCGCCGCCCAGGCCGCGCTGAAGAATGAGAAGAAGGGGAAGTAAATAGGTTCTGGCATCAATCAAGGGGATAACTCAAACCGCAAGCTATTGGCTGGCGGTCCCCTGCGCAAGGCAAGAGTGTATCGGGCCGGACAATTCAACATTGTCAGATAATCAGCCGAACTTGGCTGGCGTTTTGGCCCTCATCGAGCCCCTCGGCGGCAATAATAGCCGGTCCGCAACGAATCCATTTGTGTAAGCGCAAGCCTTGCCGGCACAAGTACTTACTTCGCGGGATTCGTGGCTTGCTGCACGCCGCGGGACGGGTTGCCTATAATTGAGCCAACCTGCGTCCCCTGCTTCGCCTGATTTGGCAGCGAGTATGCAAGGTAGACTGAGGGTGGAGAGTATGTTCGGAATGAAGATGGCTCTTAAACCGCGCGTCGTTGGATTTGTCAGGCTGGCTGCTCTGGCCATGTTCGCTTCGGCTATTGGGGGGATCGCCCAGGAAAAAGCTCCTCCCAAGGGCCCCCCCGCTCCCAAAGCCTTTCTCATACAAGTTCCTTTGCCCATTGCCGGCAACGTCGATGGCCAGGTCAAGAGTCGCGTTCAGCAGATTCTGAAAACGCTGCAGAAGATGGAGCTTCCGGTAGATGGTCCCCGTCCGGCATTGGTTCTGGAATTCATCGCGGCTGACGGCAGTGCCGGGGAGCAGAGCAACTTTGGCCGCTCGCTTGAATTAGCGCAGTTCCTAACCAGCGAGCAGGTGAGCCCCGTTCGCACCGTGGCCTACCTTCCACGAAATGTAAAAGGGCACGCCGTGCTCCCGGTGCTGGCTTGCGAACAAATCATTGTGGCAAAAGAAATGGAATTCGGCCCGGCCAGTGTGCAGGCCGACACGGTGGACGAAGGGGTCATCGCCAATTATGCCAGCATTGCCAAGCGCCGCCGCACAATTCCGGAAGCAATCGCCCGCGGTCTGATCGACGACAGCGCGGCGGTCTTTCAAATCACAACGCCCGACGGAGTCCGCTTTGAAACAGGGGAAGGGCGAGATGCCTTGCAGAGGGAAGGGAAAGTCATCAAGGAAGAAACCGTCTTTCAGCAGGGCGAGCCGCATCTGCTTTCCGGCCTTGCCATGCGGGACAAATTCAGTTTTGCCAGCCATAAGGCCAACAATCACACCGAACTGGCTGCCGTGCTGGATGTGCCGCTCACCAGCCTTTCCGCGCAGCTTGCCCCGGAATCAGGCTGGAAGCCCATTCTGGTTCGGCTGGACAAACCGATCCGACCTCGTGAAGTGAACCGCATCATCAAAGGAATTGAAGGGCACGTCCAGCGCGACGACTTCAACCTGCTGGTGATTGAAATCACCAGTGCCGGCGGTGATCCGGGCCAAAGTCTCCGCCTGGCCCAAATGCTGTCGGAACTCGACCAGAAATACCATACGCTCGCCGTGGTTCAGCGCCGGGCGCTTGGTGATTCGGCCATCGTCGCCTGGGCCGCGGACGAACTTTTGGTGGCCGACGACGCCGACCTGGGTGGTGCCGGTGAAACGACGGTGGATGACGGGGTGATCGAAGCCGTCAAGGATCCCCTCAAACAACTTGCCACTCGGCTGGGGCGCAATTGGTCGCTCCCGTTGGCACTGACCGACCATCGGATCGAGATTGCCCCCTACGTGCGGGCGGCGAGCAGCGAAACACGCTATCTTTCCGCCGAGGAACATCGCGAACTCAAGGACGTGGACGACTGGGTCCGCCAGGGAGACAGCCTGGATATTTCTCGCGGCATCAAAGGTTCCAAAGCCGTCGAGATCGGCTTGGCGCAGGGAACCATCGGCAGCTTGGACGAACTTAAATCACGGTATTCGTACGACGAACTGCGGACCGTCCAGCCGAATTTCGCCTTGGAAGCCATCGAGTGGCTGGCCGACCCGCGGATCGCGGGACTGCTGCTCTTTATTGGCTGGTTCGCGCTCATGATTGAGCTTTCCACGCCGGGGGTCGGGGTACCAGGGTTCATTTCGGCGGTCTGCTTTGTCCTTTACTTCTGGTCCCAGTTTTTGCATGGGACGGCGGGCTGGCTGGAGATTCTGCTGTTTGTGACTGGCGTGACCTGCGTCCTGGTCGAGATCTTCGTGATACCAGGAACCGGCATTTTTGGCATCGGCGGCGGGGCGATGATAGTGATCTCCATCTTCCTCGCCAGTCAAACGTTTATTATTCCCGGCAACGACTATCAGATGCGCCAACTCCCCGTTTCGATGCTCATGGTGGCTGTGGGTGCGGCGGGAGGCGTCGCTTCCATCTGGTTTATCCGCCGATATCTCCCCCACACACCATATCTCAACCGCATGCTCCTTCCCCCTCCGGAAGGTGAGCAACTCGAGGAACTCCAGCGCCGCGAAGCACTGGTCGCCTGGGGGCACCTCAGCGGCAAGCGGGGCATCACCACCACACAGCTCACGCCCTCCGGCAAAGCCCGGTTCGGCGACGAAGTGGTGGACGTCATTAGCGATGGGGATTTGATTCCCAAGGGGAAAGCAGTGTATGTTGCTGAAGTCCTTGGCAACCGCGTCCTTGTGAAAGCAGCGGAGTGAGTTCAAGGTTCAAAGTTTAGGTTCAATGTTGGAACTTTGAACTTGGAACCACGAACTTGCAACCTTTTCCTATGTCCTTACTTCTCTGGGCTCTCGTTCTCCTCCTCGCCGGGTGCCTGTTCCTGGTGTTGGAATTCTTCATTCCCTCGAGCGGCACGCTGGGAGTCTTGGCGGCTCTATCCTTTGTGGCGGCGATTGTCATGGCCTTTATGGCGGGTCCGGCTTACGGCACCTTCATGTTCATTTTAGTGCTGGTGATTGTTCCCGTCGCCTGTGTACTGGCGGTCAAATACTGGCCGGAAACCCCCATCGGTCGGATGATTTTGATTCAGCGTCCCGAAAGCCCCGAGGCAGTGCTGCCGCAGACCGAAGCCTACCGCGGCATGCAGCACCTGGTGGGGCGGCACGGCCTGGCCAAGAGCCTGATGATGCCGGGGGGAGTGGTGGAAATCGACCACAAGAGTTACGACGCCGTCAGCGACTCGGCGGCAATCGAACCGGGAACCCGCATCGTCGTGATCGGCATTTCCACGCAGCGGGTCGTCGTTCGACCCGATGATTCTATTTCACAGGGCCAGTTTTCTGAACCATTGCAGGCCCAAATCTTGCCGGAAGAACCCCTGCCCACTGGCAGCCCCGTTTCAACCGAATTGCCAGTGGAGCCGGTCCTCAAGGACTTTGAGAATCCGTTTGACGAGACGGCGGCCTGAGTTCGCCTACTTGCTTCCTTCCTGGGTTAAGTACCTCGCCAGCACGTGCGGCAGCAACTGGCCAAGGGGCAGCAATTCGCCCGTGCGAGGGGGCAAGGTTTTGGCCGGAGCCTGCGGCAAGCGATCTTCTGCCGGCGGCGAGTAAATCCGCAGGGGAGCACGCGAACGACGGCGAGCAAGGCCGGGCGTACGGCTAACAGGATGAATGACGAGCATCGGAAACTCCTTTCACTTGGGAAAACCTGATGACTGTACGTATTATTACGCAAAGTGAACGGACGTCAATATGTGGACGAATGATTTTTCTTGATGGAGCGAAGACTCACCGGCCGTTGTTGGTCCGGCGAGGTGCAGACCCTGCGGGCGAAGATTTTTCCTTTCGCCCGAAACAACTCTGCAGCCTGGCCCGTCTTATCTTCCAGACAAACGTATGTTTGCTCAGGCTTTTCGCGGCCTTCCCCCCGCGCCGCCGCTTTTTTCCACGGAGCTAGTTATGCGCAAGTCGTTGCCTATCAAGAAGTTACTATTTTCCGCTGCCGTCGCCGGCAGCACGTTTGCCGGCCTGTTGGCTAGTCCCAGCGCAGCCGAGGCCCGCGTCAAGCTGATTACACTTCCCGTCCGCGAACGGGTGGAAATCCAGCTCGATAACGCCGCGGCCACCCTGGTGGAAGAAGAGCGGGTAGTGCCCCTGGTGAAAGGAGAGAATCAGGTCGATTTCTCCTGGGCGAATACTCAAATTGACCCAAACACCATCGTTTTCCGCGTCATCGCCCCCGTGGGCGAGAAAATGATCGATGTGAAGGTCCTTTCTGTCAGCTATCCGCCGAACGAAGCGGCCCTCATTTGGTCGGTCGGCAGTAGCGATTCCGGCAGCGTCCGGGTTCGCGTCAGCTATCTGCTTGGGAATCTCAATAAGAGCTTCAACTATCGGGCCGTCGCCTCCAAGGACGAAACGTCCCTCACTCTCTCCCAGTACATGCGGCTGCAGAACTTCGCCAACGAGTCCTTCGGCAGCACCGGCGTCTGGGCCGGTTTCGGCAAGCGGTTCCTCAAGCCCATCGGCCTGAACGAGACCAAAGAGATGCTGATGGAGAAGTACGAGAAGGTGCCGATCAAAAAGACCTACACCTGCAACCCCGCGGAATTCGACTATCTCGACCGGGCTCAGAACAAGCTTCGCGTCCCGATGCACTACGTGCTGAAAAACGACAAGGCCAACAATCTCGGCCTCGCCCCGCTGCAATACGGCAAGGTCCGCATCTTCATCGACGGCGGGGCCGAAGGCTCGACGGCTTTCCTCGGCGAGGACTGGGGCAAGTTCACCCCCATGGATGACGAGATGAAGCTGTATCTTGGCGTTGCCCAGGATGTCGTCGTGAAACGAACCATCGATAAGAACGAGAATAAGCGAATCGGGGGGAATGTCTTCAATCAAGAAGTGGTTCTGAAGTACGAGATCGAAAACTTCAAGGACCAGGCGGTCACGCTCGACATCGTCGAGAACCTGCGCCATATCCGCAACGAAGTCCGCGGCGACACCGGCCGCGACGTGGAATGGGAACTCGGCAAACTGACGACGCTGGGAGACCCCGACAAGGAAAAGAGTACCTTTGACCAGGTTGTCTTTCACGTCAAACTTCCCCCCCGCGCCAAAGACGGCAAAGCTGAGAAGAAAGAGCTCAAGCTGCAGGTGGTCCTGAAGAACGAGTGGTAATCGAAGTCTATCTGCCACTCAACCAAGGAGATCACCATCATGCAATGCGCTTCCAAACACTCGTTCCCAGGCTCCGCCTGGGAACGCACGACCGCGAGGCTCTGCCTCGCCGCCACGCTCGTCTCGTTTCTAGCCGTTTCCGCCCGCGCCGAGAACGTGGATCTTTCCACTGTCCCCTCGCGCAGCTCGGTTCAGCTCACGATCTACAACAGCGAGGACATCACGCTTGTCCGTGAGACCCGCGCGGTGACTTTCAAGAAGGGAGTCAATCCACTCCAGTTCTCCTGGGCGAATACCCTGATTGATCCGTCGAGCGTGGAACTCAAATTCCTGACCAATGCCGACAAGCTCGACGTGCTCGACACGACATTTCCGCACGCCAAGCCGCAGATGCTGTATTGGAATGTGCAGAGCGAAGTCGACGGCGAAGCCAAAATCCAGATCACTTACTTCACCAGTGGCATCACCTGGTCGGCGGACTACCTCTGCATTGCCGACAAAGACGAGCAGGAGATGTCCTTTGAGGGCTTTGTCCGCGTCTTCAACAACAGTGGCGAGGAGTATGAAGACGCGCAGGTTCGCCTGGTGGTTGGAAAGATCAACCTTGTTGAGAAAATCGCCCAACTGGCCAACATTCCCCTGCCGGAAGTGGCCGCTCTGGAAGCCGACAAGTTCAGCGATATGAAGCGGCAGGCGCTCAATGGCGCAATGGCTCCACCCCCTCCCGGCATGGCTGGCTTTGGCGGAGGTGGGCAGGCGGAAAAGCCCAAGGAAATCATCAAGGAAGGACTCAGCGAGTACTTCATCTACACCATCGAAGGGACCGAGACGATCCAGAACGGCTGGAGCAAAAGGATGCGGTCGTTCGAGGGACAGAAGAGCCCGTTCAAGATTGAATACCGCTATCGTCCGCAAGAATATGGCGACCAGCTCGTGCGGCTCTATCTGCTCAAGAACGACAAAGAATCGAAGCTGGGCACGACCCCGCTGCCGGATGGCACGGTGCGGGTCTTCCGCGACAACGGCCGCGACGGACTTTCCTACCTGACGCAGCAAGCCATCAAGTATGTCCCCATTGGCGACAAGATTGAACTCAATCTCGGCAAAGACCCGGAAGTCATCCACGAACTGGTGAAACTTCGGACTTTCCGCACCGACCTGATCCTGCAAATCAACGGAACGAGCGAGTTCCGCAAGATCGGCGGCGACGGCGTGTTCAAGGAAGAGAATGCCACGCTCGTCGGCTGGGATGACCACGAAATCCTGGCCGAGCGGATTCGCAACTACTCCGCCAAGCCAATCCAGGTGGAAATCCGCCGCACCATCCCCGGCCATATCATCATCAAGAGCCTCCTGGAACCGAAGCTGCACGACTTTCAGACTGTCGAGATTCACGCCAGCGTTCCAGCCGGCAAGAAAAGCGACTTGCTCTTCGAACTCATTCGCAAGCAGGGAACCAGCCTCAAGCAGAACAACATCACGCTGGAAAAGGGAGAGGTGAAGCCGTGATTGATGTAAGGCGAGCGGGAGGCGTAAGCCTCCCGGTAAGGCGAGATAACGAGTTCAGGACGATTCCGAGTCACCGGCCAGCTTACGCAAGCCGCTCGCCGGTAACTCTTGTTGTGATCGCGATGCTAGTCTTGAGCATCACGCCTGCCAGCGCCGAGAACGTCGACCTCTCAACCGTCCCTTCCCGCAGCTCCGTCCAGCTCACGATCTACAACAGCGAAGATATCACGCTGGTCCGCGAGACCCGTGCGGTGACGTTCAAGAAGGGAGTCAATCCACTCCAGTTCTCCTGGGCGAATACGCTCATCGATCCGTCGAGCGTCGAACTCAAATTCCTGACGAACGCCGACAAGCTCGATGTGCTCGACACAACTTTCCCCCATGCTAAGCCGCAGATGCTGTACTGGAATGTGCAGAGCGAAATCGACGGCGAAGCGACCATTCAAATCACCTACTTCACCAGTGGCATCACCTGGTCGGCGGATTACCTCTGCATTGCCGATGTGGATGAAGAGGAAATGTCCCTTGAAGGTTTTGTTCGCGTTTTCAATAACAGTGGCGAGGAATATGAAGATGCCCAGGTCCGCCTGGTCGTCGGCACGATCAACCTGGTGGAAAAAATCTCGCAGCTCGCGAATATCACGATGCCGGAAGTCAAAAAAATGGAGGCCGCGAAATTTGACAACGCAAAAAATCGCGTGCTGAGCACCACCTTATCTCGCAGGGGCGGAATGGCCCTCGATGGCAAAGGGATGCCCCAGGAGGAAAAGGAAATCATTAAGGAAGGGCTGAGCGAGTACTTTATCTTCACCATCGAAGGGACCGAGACGATCAGGAACGGCTGGAGCAAACGGATGCGGTCGCTGCAGGGGCAGAAGAGCCCCTTTAAGATCGAGTACCGCTATCGGCCGCAGGAATATGGCGACCAGCTTGTGAGAATGTACCTGCTCAAGAACGACAAGGAATCGAAGCTCGGCACGTCTCCCCTTCCCGATGGCACGGTTCGCGTTTTTCGCGATAACGGTCGGGACGGCCTTTCCTATCTGACGCAGCAAGCTATCAAGTACGTGCCGATTGGCGACAAAATCGAGCTCAATCTGGGGCGTGATCCGGAAGTAATTCACGAATTGATTAAGCTGCGGATATTCCGCGGCGATCTGGTCCTGCAAATCAACGGCACCAATGAATTTCGCAAAATCGGCGGCGACGGAGTGTTCAAGGAAGAGAAGGCCACGCTCGTCGGCTGGGACGACCACGAAATTCTGACCGATCGGATCCGCAACTATTCCAGCAAGCCAATTAACGTAGAAATCCGCCGCACCATTCCCGGTCACATCCTCTTCAAGAGCCTGTTGGAACCCAAGCTGCACGACTATCAAACGGTCGAGTATCGCGCCACGGTTCCCGCCGCTAAAAAGTCGGATCTGCTGTTTGAAATCGTCCGCAAGCAAGGGACCAGCATCAAGCAGAACAACATCACGCTGGAAAAGGCCGAGGTGAAACCGTGATTGATTTAAGGCGAGCGGGAGGCGTAAGCCTTCCGGTAAGGCGAGATAACGAGTTCATGACGATTCCGAGTCACCGGCTAGCTTACGCAAGCCGCTCGCCGGTAACTCTTGTTGTGATCGCGATGCTAGTCTTGAGCATCACGCCTGCCCTCGCCGAAAACGTGGACCTTTCCACCGTTCCCGCCCGAAGTACGGTTCAGCTCACCATCTATAACAGCGAGGACATCACCCTCGTTCGAGAAACCCGTGCCGTCACCTTCAAAAAGGGGCTCAATCCGCTGCAATTCTCTTGGGCCAATACGCTCATCGATCCGACCAGCGTGGAACTTAAATTCCTGACGAGCCCCGACAAGCTGGAAGTGGTCGACACCACCTTCCCGCACGCTAAGCCGCAGATGCTGTACTGGAACGTCCAGAGCGAGATCGACGGCGAAGCGAAGATCCAGATTACCTACTTCACCAGCGGTATCACCTGGTCAGCCGACTATCTCTGCATCGCCGACAAGGACGAGAAGCAGATGAGCCTGGATGGCTTCGTCCGGGTCTTCAACAACAGCGGCGAGGAGTATGAAAACGCCCAGGTCCGGCTGGTTGTTGGGACCATCAATCTGGTCGAGAAGATTGCTCAGCTCGCGCAAATCGGCGAAGGGGACGTCAAAAAACTGGAGGAAGGCCGGCTTAACGAATTTCGCAAGAAATCTGCTCGGGAGTTCATGGAGCGGGCGGAATCGAAAAGCAAGGAAGCCCACAAGGCGGGAGAGGATCTCGCGGAAAAACAAATCATCAAAGAAGGCCTCAGCGAATACTTCATCTACACGATTGAAGGCACGGAGACCATCAAGAACGGCTGGAGCAAGCGGATGCGGTCATTCGATGGCCAGCAGGTTGCCTTTCAGATTGAGTACCGCTACCGCCCGCAGGAATACGGCGATCAGCTCGTGCGAATGTACTTGCTGAAGAATGACGTGGCGAGCAAGCTTGGCACCACGCCGCTGCCCGACGGCGTGGTCCGGGTGTTTCGCGACAACGGCCGGGAAGGGCTCTCGTATCTGACGCAGCAAGCGGTCAAGTACATTCCCATCGGCGACAAAATTGAGCTGAATCTTGGTCCCGATCCCGAGGTCCTCTTTGAACTGCGCAAGCTCAAAGTCAGCCGCAACAATCTTTGGCTGCAAATCAACGGCAAGAATGAGTTCCGCATGCTGGGGGGCGACGTCATCAAAGTCGAAGAGAAGTCCACGCTCGTCGGCTGGGACGAGCACGAAGTCTACTCGCAGCGGATTCGCAACTACAGCGGCAAGGACATCAACGTCGAAGTTCGCCGCACTTGGCCCGGCCACATCCTCTTCCGCAGCCTGCTGAAACCGAAATTGCACGACTATCAAACCGCGGAATTCAAGGCGCAAGTTCCCGCAGGCAAGACGGCGAATCTGCTTTTCGAGATTGTCCGCCACCAGGGACGCAACGCCAAGCAAAACAACATCATGCTGGAAAACGCGGAGATTAAACCGTGAGTAAGATGAACACGACGAATAGCTCGCTCCTTCGTCCCGTCTTGGCACTTTCGCTGCTCGCCATCGCTGGCGGTTTCGCGCCTCTCCTCGCCGAAAACGTCGATCTCTCCACCGTCCCCGCACGGAACACCGTTCAGCTCACGATCTACAACAGCGAAGACATCACGCTCGTTCGCGAAACTCGCACGGTCACGTTCAAGAAAGGTGTCAACCCGCTCCAGTTTTCCTGGGCCAACACGTTGATTGACCCATCCAGCGTGGAAATGCAATTCCTGACGCAGGCCGACAAGCTGGAAGTTGTCGATACGACCTTCCCCCACGCGAAACCGCAGATGCTGTATTGGAATGTGCAAAGTGAAATCGACGGCGAAGCCAAAATCCAAATCACCTATTTTACGAGCGGCATTACCTGGTCCGCGGACTACCTCTGCATCTCCGACAAAGATGAAAAGCAGATGAGCTTCGACGGCTTTGTGCGGGTGCATAACAACAGCGGCGAGGAATATGAGCACGCGCAAGTTCGCTTGGTCGTGGGGACGATCAATCTTGTCGAGAAGATTGCCCAACTCGCACAGATTCCGATTGCCGACGTTTCCAACATGGATCGCGATGCCCGCGAGACGTACCGCTTCAAAGCAACCAAGGATGCGTTGATGGTCCCGGCTAATGGCCCCGCGGGTGCTGCCGCCCCGGCCCCGGATGCCGAAGCCGCCGCGCCCAAAGAGATCATCAAGGAAGGGCTTAGCGAGTATTTCATCTACACGATCGAAGGGACCGAAACGGTCAACAATGGCTGGAGCAAGCGGATGCGATCGTTTGAAGGCAAGACAATCCCTTTCAAGATCGAATACCGCTATCGCCCGCAGGAATATGGCGAACAGCTTGTGCGAATGTACCTGCTGAAGAATGACGAGGAATCGAAACTTGGCACCACGCCGCTGCCGGATGGCGTCGTCCGGGTCTTTCGCGATAACGGACGCGATGGACTTTCCTACCTCACGCAGCAAACAGTCAAATACATTCCGATTGGCGACAAGATCGAACTCAATCTGGGTGTCGATCCGGAAGTCATTTTCGAACTCGTCAAGCTCCGCGTCTTTCGTAGCGACTTGACCCTGCAGATACACGGCACCAACGAGTTTCGCAAGATTGGCGGTGACGGTGTATTCAAGGAAGAGAACGCCTCGCTCGTCGGCTGGACGGACCACGAAATCTTCAGCCAGCGAATTCGCAATTACACAAACAAGAGCATTAATGTCGAAGTCCGCCATACACTCCCCGGCCACATCGTCTTTAAGAGCCAGCTTGAGCCGAAGCTGCACGACTATCAGACGGTCGAATTCAAATCGACCGTCGCCGCCGGTAAAAAAGTGGATCTGCTGTTTGAAGTCAGTCGGCTGCAAGGAACCAGCGCCAAGCAAAATAACGTGACGCTCCAAGCGGGAAAAGTCGCGCCGTAGCCAGGGAAACTCGTCTTGGAGCTTGCCAGCGGGCGGGAATATAATGCCGCCCGGTTACGATGCTGGAAGCAATCGCAAGGAGGCTGGCGATGAAGACGGGTCAAATGCTGTTTGTGGCTGTCGGGGGAATGCTCCTGGGGGCTGGTGGAACGCTCGCGATTCAGACGGGGCTGGTGAATTACGAGGTCACACTCGACATTCGCCCCCGCACTCCCACCACGGTGCCCCCCTCTGACCTTCAATCCGATTTGATCAAGCCGTATTCCGACCCGGTCGTTAGGGAAAGTTGGCCGCCCGCGACGCAGGCTCAAGACAACCTTCCTCTGGCTATGCCCCCCCTCGACGATCAGCAAGTGGCTGAAATTATTGCCTTGCGGGAACAAATCGGGTCTGCGGTATCCCAAAAGCTCTCGAACCTGACCGGCAATGACGGGGCCGCCAGGGAATCCTTTGCGGATCACCTCCGCGCCGCAGCCGGAACCGACGGCCCTCTTTCCCATCCCGCGGATAAAAACGATTGTCCACTATCCCCCGCCGAGGAAAGCTCGCTGGCCCGCGGCCTGCGGGATTCCCGGCTTCGCTGATTGCCTTTTCCGCAAATCTGCTCGCCCCCTATCGCGGCCATTTCCCGCCAAATTAGAATAGGTGGTGGGACAGTCTATCCCTGCCGCGTTCCGCGGTGCCGCTGGTTTCTTGAAGTGAATGAGGCGCGCAGTCTCTCTCCTTCCCGTCTCCAAGCGCGCGCTCGCCAGGCGAGGCACTCGTTTTACGGCTGAAAATGGGGCGTTTTCCGTTCGCCTTCAGGAGTTTGATATGGCCCGCAAGGGAGATTTTACCGAGATTCTGCTCCGCCGCCGCCTGATTGGGCAGGACCAGATTAACGAAGCCCGGCAGATGTCCAAGGACACCAACACGTCCTTGCAAGATTGCATTATCAAGCTCGGCTACTGCTCTGCCGACGACGTGATGCGAGCGGTGGCCCAGGAACACGGCCGCGATTTCGTGAATCTGGCGGAAGTCGCCATTCCCGAAAATATCATCGAACTTGTCCCCGAATCGGTCGCCCGCGAAAACAACGTCCTTCCCCTCTCCGAGCAGGAAGACTCGCTGAAAGTCATCATCAGCGACCCCTACGATATCGACACCATCGAAAAACTGCGGTTCATTCTCAACCGCAAGATTGATATCGCCCTCGCTCCCAAAGACCGAATCACCGAGGCGATCAATAAGTACTACACCCAGGTCGAAGGTGAATCGGCGGACTCCGTCCTCCAGGAATTCACCGATACCGCCATCGACTTCACGGAGACCGAAACGCAGACGCAGATGTCCGCCCAGGATTCGGTGGACGAGAACAGTGCTCCCATCGTCCGCCTCGTCCAACTGATGATTAGCGAAGCGGTCCAACTGCGTGCTTCCGACATCCACGTTGAGCCGTTTGAAGAAATCGTCCGAATTCGCTATAGAATCGATGGCATATTGCACAAGCGGGACAGTCCGCCGCGTCGACTGCTGGGGGCGATTATTTCGCGTATAAAAATCCTTGCCAAGATGGACATTGCTGAACGTCGGCGCCCGCAAGACGGGCGCATCAAGATTACGGCAGGGGATAAGGACCTCGATTTGCGGGTTTCGGTCATTCCCACCAACCACGGCCAGTCGGTGGTCATGCGGCTTCTGGACAAAGACAACATCAAGGTGGGAACGCGCCAACTAGGTTTGTCCGAAGATAATTTCAACCAGTTCCAAAGCCTCCTCCGCCGGCCGAACGGCATTATCCTCGTCACCGGGCCAACCGGGTCGGGCAAGACCACCACCCTCTATGCCGCGCTAAACGCCCTCAACCGACCCGACCGGAAGATCATTACGGCGGAAGACCCGGTGGAGTACTACCTCCCTGGTATCAACCAGGTGGAAGTCCGACATAGCATCGGACTCGATTTTTCCCGGATTATCCGCTCCATGTTGCGCCAGGCTCCAAACATTATCCTGGTTGGTGAGATGCGAGACTCGGAAACAGCTTCGATGGGTATTCAGGCATCTTTAACTGGACACTTAGTTTTTAGCACATTACATACCAACGATGCGCCCAGTGCTGTGACGCGCATGATCGATATGGGTGTACCCGGTTACTTGGTCGCCAGCTCGGTCATCGCGGTGCTCGCCCAGCGGCTTGTTCGCGTGGTTTGTTCCCGCTGCAAGCATCCGATCCAGATTCCGGAGAGCGTTCTCAACGACGCTGGAATCACGGCAAAGATGGCCTCCAAAGCCCATTTCATGAAAGGAAAGGGATGCGGCAACTGCAGCAAGAGCGGCTACCGCGGGCGACTCGGCATTTTTGAGATGATGATGATCAACGCCAAGATTCGGGAAATGATTTTTCAGAACCAATCGTCGGTCGAAATCCGCAAGGTCGCCATTACTCAAGGCATGAAAACACTTTACGTCGACGGCATTTATAAGGTGCTCAAAGGCATTACCACTTTGGAGGAAGTTTATCGCAACGCCAAGCGGACGGAGCAGGATGTCTTCTAATTCCGGTTTTCAAGGAAAATTACTGCCCGCATTTTGCTTTCCACGGGAACTCCCCAATAATCACTCTGCTTGCGAGCCCTATTTCTTATCCATTTTTCCGCTCCCAGGCACCGAAGAGGCAATTCGAATAGGCATTTTTTTATCGATTTCTCTTGATAAAGGCCGCTGCGACAAAGTCCGGAACAGACATTTAGTAGCAGATAGCTGTGGGGAGAGGTTCGCTCTTCCCACCCAAATCCCATATCAGTCCTTTCATCCGCTTGGCCGGCGATTGCCCGCGCTCGTGGATGCAGTTTGGAAAGACCGGCGATGGCCACGATTCTCATCGACAAACTGCTGCAAGCCTGCGTGAAGCAGGGAGCCAGCGATATTCATATCGTTGTCGGGCAGCCTCCCGTGTTTCGCCTCCACGGCCGCATGCGGAAGCTGGAAACCAAGACCCTCGAGCCTGACGACACCGTCGCTCTGATGAAGAGCATCGCTCCGGAACGGAGCCAGCGAGAACTCCAGGAAAAAGGAAGTGCCGACTTCGGCTTCGCCTTTGGCGAACTGGCCCGGTTCCGCGTCTCGATTTTCAAGCAGCGCGGCAACGTCTCGATGGTGCTGCGGCAGATTCCCAACAACATGCTTACGCCGGCGCAACTCGGTCTGCCCGACGTGGTGACCAAGCTCGTGCTCCGCCCGCGCGGCTTGTTCCTGGTGACCGGGCCGACCGGTTCCGGCAAAAGCACCACGCTCGCCAGCCTGGTGAACTACATCAACGAGAATGTGGATCACCATATCATCACGATTGAAGACCCGATCGAGTTCTACCACTACCACAAAAAATCGACCGTCAACCAGCGGGAAATCGGCGTCGATGTCCCCAGCTTTTCCGAAGCCATCCGCCGCGCTCTGCGTCAGGATCCCGACGTCATCCTCGTCGGCGAACTTCGCGATCTGGAAACGATTGAATCTGCCATCACCGCTGCCGAAACGGGGCACATCGTATTCGGCACGCTGCACACCAACAGCGCCCAGGGAACCGTCAACCGCATCATCGACGCTTTCCCCGGCAACCTGCAGGACCAAATCCGCACACAGCTCTCCACGTCCATCATCGGCGTCGTCGCCCAAACGCTCATTCCCAAGATCGGCGGCGGGCGCGTGGCGGCTTACGAAATTCTTATCGTCAATCCGGGCATTGCCAACCTGATTCGCGAAAACAAAACATTCCGCATTAACTCGGCGATTCAAACCGGGGCCAAGTACGGCATGCAACTGATGGACGACCATCTCTTCCGCCTGTGGAAAGAAGAGAAGTGCACCATTGAGGACGTGCTCTCCAAAGCGCACAACGGCGACGAACTGGCAAAACGAATTGTCAACTTCCAGCGGAGCGGCATGGACGACCCGCAGGCACCGAATCCAGAAAACGATCCGAACATGGGGAAGCGACCGCCGGGACATTAAAGGCAGGAAACAGGGAACAGTCCACTAACCCGAAGCGCAAGCGAGGGAATGAAACACTAGCCCGACGCGCAAGCGAGGGAGAGGACGAAAGCACCAGGGACAGACATGGCTATCCGCAAAATTGGGCAAATCTTTGTCGACATGGGGTTCATCACCGATGACCAGCTCGGGATGCTCCTCGAAGAGCAGCAGACCCGCCCCGGCTCGCTCCTTGGCAAGATCGCCCAGGAAATGAACATGCTCAACGAGGAGCAGATTGTTCAAGCCCTCTCCGAGCAAATGGGGATGCAGGTCGTCGAACTCGGCGACGCCGGCATTGCGCATGAGGTCCTCAAGAAGATCACCGAATCGATGGCCCAGCTTTACCGGGTCATTCCGGTCGCCTTTGAAGGGAACCGCCTGACCGTCGCCACCTGCGATCCGCAGAACATCGTCATTCAAGACGAGCTCCGCCAAATGCTGGGGTTCGACATTCGCGTTGTAATCGCGGCGGAGACCGACATCAAAAAAGCGCTCGACCGCTGGTATGCTTCGGACAAGGATTCCATTGAAAGCATCATCGGTGAAATCGAGGACGATGCCGATTTCAAGAAAGCGATGGCTGCCGCGGAAGCCGGCGGCGCGACCGACCTGACCAGCATCGAGGCCCTGGCCGATAGCGCCCCGGTCCGCAAGCTGCTCAACATGGTGCTGCTCCTGGCCATCAAAGACCACGCCAGCGATATCCACTTCGAACCCTTCGAGGACGAATTCCGCATCCGCATCAAAGCCGACGGCGTGCTGTTCGAAATGGTTCCTCCGCCGCG
>CAYUJE010000105.1:0-13189 GCA_964444865.1 uncultured Pirellulaceae bacterium
AGCGATGCCCGGTTCAAAAAGATTTTTGCATCCTGAAGCGATCAAGCGGATCTCGCGGCTGGAAGTGCGGGCGCGGCACGTGGTCGAAGGCTTCCTTTCGGGGATGCACCGCAGCCCATACTTCGGTCAGTCGGTTGAGTTTTTGCAGCATCGCGAATACGTCCTCGGCGACGACCTGCGTCACGTCGATTGGAAAGTCTGGGCTCGCCAGGACCGCCTCTATGTCAAGCAGTTCGAGGAAGAGACCAACCTCCGCTGCCAGATGCTGGTGGATATTTCCAACTCCATGCAGTACGGCAACGGCCCGCTGACGAAGTACGAATATGCCTGCACGCTCGCTTGCAGCCTCGCCTACCTCATTCTCAAGCAGCAGGACGCAGTCGGCTGCATGGCGTTCGACGAGAAAATCCGCACCACAGTCCCCACCCGCACTCGTAATAACCACATCTTCTCCATTGTCGAATCGCTGGCCGTCCAAAAGCCGTCGGACAAAACCGACATGTTTGGCGTGCTTCGAACGGTCGCCGAAACAGCCCCCCGCCGCGGAATGATTGTCCTCGTTTCCGATCTGCTTGCCGACCGTCCCGGCCTCATTAAGGGACTCAAGCTCTTGCGGCAGCGGGGGCACGAAGTGCTCGTCTTTCATGTGATGGACGACGAGGAACTCGACTTTCCCTTCTCCGGACCGACTCGGTTCGAAGGACTCGAATCAATCGATCATTTGAACTGCAACCCGCGGGCGCTGCGGGAAGGCTACCTGGCTTCACTCCAGGCCTTTCTGGACGAAGTCCGCCACGAATGCGCCCGCAACAGTTGCGATTACGCCCTGGTCCGCACCAGCGAACCCCTGGATGCGGCTTTGGCAACGTATTTGAGCAAGAGAATTACGGTGATGAATCGTTTATAGGAGAAGCAAATTGGAAATCTCAAATCTCAAACAAATGGGAATTGGAAATTTGGAAAGCTTGAAACGGGTAGTCGGGTGGCAAAAGACCGCCTCCGCTTGGTTTTTCTTCCTTTCCAAATTCATCACTCGTATTTGTTTGAGATTTGAAGTTTGAAATTTTGGGTTTCCCTCGATGCAATTCGTTTACCAGGCACTGACGTGGGGATTTTTACTTGCCCTGCTGCCCCTGTTGATCCACCTGATCAACATGATGCGGCACAAGCGAGTGAAATGGGCCGCCATGGAGTTCCTGCTGCAAAGCTACAAAAAGCACCGCCGCTGGGTTTGGCTCAAGCAGCTCCTGCTGCTACTGGCACGAATGGCGGCTGTGATTCTGCTTGTAGCCATGCTCGCCCAACTCAAGACCCGCGACCAGTGGCTGGCGCTCTTTGGCGGCAAGGCAACTCATCATTACGTGCTGCTCGACGATAGTTACTCGATGTCCGACCGTGTGGCTGGGCAAAGCGCCTTCGATGCCGCCCGCCAGGTCATTGCCAGCATCGTCAACGAAGCGAAATCGGCTGACAACCCGCAAAAGCTCACACTGCTGCGCTATTCCCAGGCTCGCGGGGGCGGAGACATTTCCGCCAACTCAGCCGCTGACTTCAACAGCGAAATTATCGACGGAGAATTTGACCTGACTTTGGAGAAAAGGCAGCGAACCTGGGACACCACGGATCTGGCTCTCGGTCCCAAGGCTGCGCTCGGCATACTGCGTGAGTTACTCTCGCAGACCAAGGATGAAACGTCGATTGTCTATGTTCTTTCCGACTTTCGGACCAAAGACTGGGGAGCGCCTGCCGAGCTTCGAACCTCGCTCGAAGAGGTCAAGAAGACGAAAGCCGACATCCATCTTGTCAATTGCGCCCGCAGCCGTGACCCGAATTTGGGGATCGTTGAGATTCTTCCGGCGGACGACACGCGGGCTGCGGGCGTGCCCCTGTTTGTGAATGTGAAGGTGAAAAACTTCGGGGCAACCGAAGTCAGCAAGGTCCAACTCAAGCTCGCTTCCACGTTTTATCCGCCTGACGATCTGACCCAAACTTCTCCCGAAAGCCGAGCGGGAGTTCGCGAGGATCTGGCCACACTGCTGCTCGAAAAGATCGGCCCGGGTGAGACTCTCACCCGCCGCGTACAAGTTTATTTCCCACAGCCGGGGAAGCATGTGGTACAGGCTTCGCTGCCGGAGGACCCCGTGAATGCGGATAATCATCGCTGGTGCGTGATTGACTTTCCGGATGGCGAGAAGACGCTGCTAATCGACGGCAGCGTCGAACAACTGCATGCATACCACTTGGAAGTCGCTTTCCGTCCGCTGGAAAAGTCGAACACCGGCATTCGCCCCGACATCAAACCGGCGTCGTTTCTGCGAGACATCGCGCCCGAAGCCCTCAGGCAGTATGCAACCATCTATTTGCTCGATGTTGCCAGCCTGGAGGACGGGGCCGTCACCGCCCTGGAAGAATATGTCCGGGCTGGTGGGGGGCTGGCGATTTTTGCCGGTCCGGAGATGAACGTCTCTTTCTACAACAACCGATTTTATAAAGATGGCCAGGGGCTCTTTCCGCTGCCACTGCTGGCTGGGCTGGATCTGCCGCCGCCGCTCGACGCCAATGAGCCGGACATGGAATTGGTCCGACATCCCATTTTCAGCTTTTTTCTCGATCAGACAAATCCGCTCATTCGGGGCGTAAAAGTTGACAAATACTTTGCCGCCAAAAAGGACTGGAAGCCGGAGCCGAATTCCGGGACATCCATCATCGCCTCGCTCCGTAACAAGAGCCCACTGATTGTGGAAAGGAAGTTTGGCGAAGGGACAGTCATCGCCTGCCTGACGACCGTTTCTCCCGAATGGAACGACTGGGCCAAGAATCCCAGCCTCGTGGTTCTGGCGCTCAAGATGCAGGCGTATCTTGCCACCGCCCGCCGACTGGATGACCCGCGACTGGTAGGCACGCCTTTGGATGTGACGCTTGATTCGAGCAAGTACCGCCCCGAGCTTTCGTTCACACTTCCCAAGCCCAAAGGCATTGAACGCATTCGGTTGGACCGACAAGCAACGCAGCCCGAAGCAGGCAAAACGGCGCTGGCCGCCAATCTTGGCCGCGGACAATCTCGTGATACCGATCACGAAGGCATTTACGAAGCCTGGCCGCGAACCACCAAGGGAGACATCGCCGAAGCCGACATTCTACGCTGGGCTTTGAATGTGGAACCCGACGAAGGAGATCTTTCCCCTATCGATTCCAAGGAACTGCTGACAAAGCTCGACCCTGTGCAAGTAACCTGGCACCAGGCGGAAAGCTACGAGCAGCAGGACCTCTCTTCGAGCGGCTATAACCTCAGCCAGCTTTTGATGATTCTGTTGATTTGCTTGCTCCTTGGCGAGCAACTGTTGGCGTATAGCACAAGTTACCACCCCATCCCTGGAGCTGCCCGCTGATGCAACCGCACCTGCTGCTGGCCCAGGCGATGACTGGGGAATCCGGCGTCTATTACCAACTAGCTCGCATTCAATCGCTCACCGAATGGTGGCATTGGCTGGTCCTGGGGCTCCTTTGCCTCATTATCGGTGGCTACGTGATCTTCATGTATTTGAAGGACAGCGTGGAGTTGCCGACGGCCTTTGCGATGGTGCTGATTCTGCTCCGCGTTCTGGCCTTTGCAGGGATCCTGTTCTTCTTCTTCAACCTGGAAAAGAGGACGGAACGCAAGCTCGTCAAGAATTCGCGGGCAGTAGTGATGGTCGATACCAGCCAAAGCATGGCCTTGCGCGATACCCTTCCGTCAAGCACCGACTCTTCCGGCCAAAGCCGTATCGAGCAGGTGATTGCCGAACTCGAAAAGGGTCAGTTCGTCGAAAGCCTACGACAGAAGCACGATGTGGTGATCTATCGGTTTGATCAGGCGGAAAACCCCGTAGAGGTTGCATCTTTTCCCAAGAAGGCACCGCTTCCCAATGCGACCGCAAACGTCTCGGCGGACGAAGGGCTCGAGTCCGCGCTGCGGGAAGCTCGCATCGTCGCCCTCGTGGCGGCGGGATTGTTCGGCGTGTCACTACTCGCGGGACTGATTCATCTCATTTGGGGTCGCAGGCGATCGACAGCGCCAAGGCAGGGACAAGAAGGAGGCTCGTGGGCGCTTCTGGTTTCCGTGGTGCTGCTGATTGCGTCGGTGGTGGTCCTGGCCGTCGCCAATCTTCGCCGGCCGGAAATCAATCTTCTCGCCATCATGGGCCTGCGCGAGCCCGAGTTGGAACAGCCGGAAGAAAGTGTCACTAAGAAGAACGAGCCGAAAGAACAGAAAGCTCAGGTTGTTTGGAAAGAGCAACTTCTACCGCAAGGGGCGGAGACCCGCATCGGCGACAATTTGAAGTACATCATCGACAAGGAACGCGGTGGCCCGATTGCCGGCGTCATCCTTTATTCCGATGGCGGCAACAACGCGGGGCTCAGCTACGAAATCGCCGCGGGAGACGCGGCCGGCGCGCTGATTCCGGTCTACTCCGTAGGCCTCGGCAGTGACATGCGGCCTGTCAACGTGCGAGTGGTGGATCTGGAAGCACCCGAACGGGTCTATCCCGGCGATAAGTTCACGCTCACCGGATATATCCAGGCCATTAACTCCAGCCGCACCAATCTGACGGTTGAGTTGTTTTCCGCGGACAAAGACGGCAAAGGGGAAACCAAGGAAGAAGAACAGACCGTCGATGTCGGCAGCAGCGGAAAAGTGGTCCCGATCAAGTTCGAGCATACGCCCAAGGAGCAGGGGGTTCGCATCTTCCGCCTTCGCGTGCAATCCGTCCAAGGGGAACTCGACAAGAAGGACAACGAGAAAACCGCCAAGGTCGAAATCGTGGACCGCAAGACCAAGGTCTTGCTCGTGGCCAGCGGTCCCACGCGCGAATTCATCTTCCTGCGAAACCAACTCTTTCGAGATAAGGAGACGACCGTCGATGTCCTACTCCAATCCGGTCGGCCCGGCATCTCGCAGGAAGCCGACGACATTTTGAATGAGTTTCCGTCTAGCGAGGAAGAACTTTTTGAATACGACTGCATCGTCGGCTTCGACCCGGATTGGGAAGAGCTAGACGATTTGCAGGTGAAGAACCTCGAACGCTGGGTGGCCGAGAAGGCGGGAGGTCTCATCGTTGTTGCCGGGCCAGTTTGCACCCCCGGCTGGACGGCGAAACGCCGCGGCGATCCGCGGATTGATACCATCAAGTCCCTTTATCCTGTCGTCTTTTACAACCAAAGCTCCGCCACGCTTAGCTTGGGGCGGTTTGGCGGCGATAAGTCCTGGCCCCTTACTTTCACTCGCGATGGTAATGAGGCCGAGTTCTTGTGGATTGATGAAGACGCCGAAAAGAGCCAGCGGGCTCGCGATGAGTTTGGCGGCGTCTACGGTTATTACGCAGTGAAGGATCCCAAACCCGGGGCCCGAGTTTACGCCCGTTTCTCCGACCCTGATACGGCGATCGACAAGGATCTGCCCATTTATATGGCGGGACACTTCTATGGCTCGGGGCGGGTGTTCTTTCAGGCGAGCGGCGAGATGTGGCGGATTCGCGAACTCGACGAGATGTATTTTGAAACCTATTACACCAAGCTCATTCGCTGGGCCAGCGAAGGTCGTCTGCTGCGGGATTCCAGCCGCGGCGTGCTGCTGGTGGATAAGGACCGCTGTTTAATTGGGGATCAGGTAGGTGTGCGGGCCATTTTGCAAAACGCTCAGTTCCAGCCGCTCGCCTTGTCTGAAGTCGACGCCGTACTCGTCCAGCCGGATGCGAAGCGCATGCCGCTAGTGCTGAAGCGTGTGAAGGATGCCGCTCGGGAAGGGATGTACGCGGAGCAATTCACCGCCATGCAGGAAGGGGATTATCGCATCGAATTGCAGCATCCCGATGCCGCCGACCAGCTGATGGTCCGTGAAGTGCGCGCCAAAATGCCCGCCCAGGAAACCGAACATCCGGAGCGCAATGACCAACTCCTCAAAACGCTCGCCGACCGAACTGGCGGCACTTATTATGTCGGCGTGGATGCTGCCTCCGGCCGCGGTGCTGGCCAGCCAGGCATTGCCAGCCAGCTCAAGACTCAAGATCAGATTACCCCGCTTCCCGGCACCCCCGACCGAAGATTTGAACAACTGCTGATGACCTGGTTGATGGGACTGATCTGCGGCGTCCTCTGCCTGGAATGGCTGCTACGGAGGCTGAGTAAATTGGCATAATGTAGTCCGCTCACTCCGTGAGCGGACATGCTTGCACACGGAGTGTGCAAGTTACTAAAGATTGCATTAGACCCCGCTCCTCAAAAACCCTTATAATCCCTTGGCCTGTTTGCCCCGTCTTATTGATGGGTGGATGGAATGGCAACTGCAAAGACTACTCTCGAGCTGAATCCGGGTATCCGGTCCGTGCTGGCCGGCGTGCGGCGGCGGATTCGTTTCTACGTCCTGCTTGAAGGATTGTCTCTCGCGGTGATCTGGATCGGCGTCACTTTCTGGTTCGCCTTCGCCCTTGATTATCTGCCGGTCCTGGTGGGTGCCAGCGAAATGCCAGCCACCGCTCGCGGCGTTCTTCTGGCTGGCATTGCCGGAGTGTTTATCTATATTCTTTACCGCTATATCGGCCAGCGGCTCTTTGTCCCGCTGCATGACCGTAGCATGGCGGTGCTGTTGGAGCGGAAGTTCGCCGGGTTACAAGATAGTCTCGTTACCGCGGTGGAAATGGAGGAGTCTCCGCAACATGCGGCCGAATTCAACTTGGAAATGCTCTCTCGCACGGCTGAGCGGGCTGGGGCGGGTGCCGGTCAGTTACACGTCGGTCAGGTGTTTAACTACGGGCCGCTGGCAATCAAAGTTACCGCTGCGCTGGTACTCGTGAGTTTGTTTTTCGTAGGATCACGAATCAACAGCGACGCCCTTAAACTCGCTGCCAGCCGACTATATCTGCTCCGGAGCGATCCATGGCCGCGCAGTGCACACATTGAAGTCGTCGGCCTGGAGCTGCAAAGTTCGCCGGGGCCAGGGGAGACCGCTCCCCGGATGACCGAAGTCCTGTTCGAAAACGGCGTTGCCAAAGTCGCCAAGGGTTCCAGCGTTGCTCTAAAGGTCAAAGCACTCGGCGCGCCGGAGGCACGTGTGGTACCGCAATCCTGCACCGTCTATTACCACGCACTCAAGACCGATAGCGGATCGCGGAGCGAACGCGGCAGCGTGCAGATGACGAACTTTCGCGATGCCGGCAGTTACCGAAATTTCCGATTCGACGGTAAGCCGTTCAAGGGAATACTATCCACGCTTGAGTTCGATGTTGTCGGTTACGACCACCGGGCCAGCGGTTATCGGCTGGAAGTAGTGGATAGCCCAGCCGTCATTTCGACCACACTGGACATGACCTTTCCGCCCTACATGGTTGATGAGGCTACCTCCAACCATCTGCCCGTCTCTGGCCAGGATTATCTTCCCGCCGGCACCTTCATTCCACTGGGGACGAGCATAACCGTCCACTTCCGCACGAACAAGGATTTGCGTCAGGCGACGATTTTGAATGTGGAAACGGGCAAGGTGGAACAGATTGACGTTCCCGAGGATGCATCCAGCAAACAAGAGTTTTCCTACCGTATTGAGAAACTGGCAATCACCACGACCCTCGAAGTCTCGCTGATTGATAGCGATAAAGTCTCCACTGACCGGCCGCACAAGATTTTTCTTACTGGCGTGGAGGATCGTCCCCCACAGGTAGACGTGAGAATGCGTGGGATCGGCACCGCGGTTACTCCCGATGCAATCGTCTCCCTTCAGGGAAAAATTGGCGACGACTATGCCGTGGATAAAGCCTGGTTCGATGTGCAAGTAAACGAAGAGAACAGCAAAACGAAGCTAGACATCGCGCTCGGCAAAGGGGGGGCGATGAATCAGAGCATCGACTTCCGCAAATTGCGCGGAGAGCCAAGAGGGCTGGAATTAAAGCCTCAGGACAAGCTGTATCTCATGGTGCAGGCCGCCGACCGATTCAATCTCGATGGGGGTCCTCACCTTGGTTCTTCCGATCGCTATCAACTGGATGTCGTAACGCCGGAAGACTTGCTCGCCATGCTGGAGATTCGGGAATTAGGTCTGCGGGCCCGATTTGAACTGACGCTCGGCGAATTGGGCCAGCTTCGGGATTCCTTGGTCCGAGTCAAGTCGAGCCTTGGCCCCGCATCGGCTGGTGCGGATCCCGAGGACTTGCGGGCAGAAGACGATTCGGGAAAGCCTCTCACCAAGGAAGATATTGCCCGCAGGGCGGCTGATTTGCGACTGCTGCGGGTGCAACGGGGGATGCAGCAGAGCCAGAAATCGGCCCAGGAAGTGCTGGGAATCTCCGGGGGATTCAACGACATCCGCGAGGAACTTATCAATAATCGCGTGGATACCACAGAACGAAAGCAACGGCTCAAGGAACTGATAGCTGATCCCCTGGCCAAGATTGGAACCGAGGAATTCGGTAAGCTCGACGAGAATTTGGCGGCATTGGAGAAAGTTCTCACGGGAAATGCCCCCGTTACGCCTGAAACGACTACGGCCGCCGACGACGCGCTGGAGCAAACGAATGTCACAATTGCCAAATTAGAGGCCGTTCTGCAACAAATGCTCGACCTGGAAACGTATAATGAATTGTTGGACATTGTCCGGGATTTAATCAAAGATCAAGAGTCGCTCTCGGACAGAACCAAGCAAGAGCGGAAGAGACAGGCGATTGAGGATTTGAAATAAGCTCTTTCTCTCCCTGGGATGAGGGCTTGGATGAGGGTGTTGGGTTTTGAAATCGTGCCTCATTTTGAGGCAGGCATGTCGGTAGGCAGGACTTCCTTCCTACTAAGAGAGGTTGCGATGAAGCAGCGCCAGTGGAATAAGGTTGCTTTTCTCGTCTGGGCTCTCGTTCTCGCCGTGGCCGGCATTCGCCTCGGCTGGCTCTATGCCCAGGAGGCCCCTGCCAAGCCAGCGACTAGTGAAGCGGAGAAGGAGCCGGCAGCTCCCAAGGGTTCGACCAGCGAAGGGGCGAGCGTCGCCGACGAACTGGCCCTGGAAGAAAGCAAAATTGCGGACAAATACGCCCGGCTGGAGCAGGTGATGCTCAAGATGGCCGACCTGGAAGAAGGAACCAATCCGCGGCGGGCAGCACTGCTGCGTCGAGCCGTGGAACAGTCCAAGGAGAAGCTGACCAAGACGGAACTGGAATCCGTCGTCAAGCTACTGAATCAAAAGCAACTCAAGCGGGCAGTCGATGGCCAGAGCGCTGTGCAAAGTGACCTCAAGGCTCTACTGGAATTGCTGATGAGTGAGGACCGAGGCGATCGCCTCAAGAGCGAGCAAGCCCGTATTAAGGAATACATTAAAGACCTGGAGAAGATGATTCGTATTCAGAAGGCCCTGCAAGCGAAAACCGAAGGTGATGCGAACGCCAAAGGACTCTCCAAGGAGCAGGGAGACTTGGCCAAGCGAGCCGAAGAGCTCGCGAAGAAGATCAAGAAGAACGAAGAGGGCGACACCCAGGACGGCTCCGCCGACGACAAGGAAGGGGATCAGTCCGACGAAGGTAAGAAGGGAGAGCAGCAACCCGGCGATGATTCCACGGATCCGATGAAGGGGGACAAGAACGGCGAAGGCTCGGATAAGAAGGGAGATGAGGGGAAAAAATCAGAAGGAAAGAACTCTGAAGGAAAGGACAGCGAAGGCAAGAACTCCCAAGGCAAATTGGGCGAAAAGTCCGGTGACAAGTCCGGCGAAAAGAAGGGTGAGCAAGGGAAAAACGACAAATCCAAGTCCCCGGAGGAAAAGTCTGGAGACAAGGGAGAGGACAAAAAGGGAGACGAGAAGTCCAAGGACGGAGAAAAGAGCGACCCCTCTGACTCCGGTAAAAGCCCCGAAAGCAAATCCAAAGAAGGCAAAAACGGCAAGTCCAGCAAGTCCAAATCCAAAAGCGGCCAACCTAAGGATGGTCAGCCCAAAGAAGGCGAGCCGGGAGACGACCAGCAGCAAGATCAGCCGCAGCAGGACGAGCAGTCGCAGAATCCCGCCCGCAAAAGAATCGAACAGGCTGAGCAGAAGATGCGCGACGCGCAGAAGAAGCTCGAAGAAGCCAAGCGGAAGGAATCCGTTGAAGACCAGCGCGAAGCAAAAGAACAACTGGAAAAGGCGAAAGCCGAGTTGGAAGAAATCCTTCGCCAGATGCGGGAGGAAGAAGTCGCTCGAACGCTTGCCGCGTTGGAAGCACGTTTCAAGAAGATGTTGGAAATGCAGCTCAAGGTGTATGAGACCACGCGGCGAATGGACCAGGTTTCCGAGGAAAGCCGCGGTGAGACGTTTGTGGTGCAGTCCGCCAAGCTCGGTATCGATGAGCGAAAAATTGCCGTCGAGGCGCAGAAGGCTCTGACCCTGCTCAAGGAAGAAGGAAGCTCGGTCGCATTTCCAGCCACCGTCGATCAGATGCACGAAGACATGGAGTCCGTCGCCACGCGCCTCGCCGACACGAAGGTGGACGACATCACCATCGGCTATGAAGAAGACATCATCGCTGCCCTTGAGGAAATGATCGACTCCCTGCAAAAAGCCCAGCAGGATATGGAGAAGAAAAAGCAGCAGCAACAGCAACAACAGCAACAACAACAGCAGGATCAGCCGCTGGTGGATGAAATTGCGGAATTGAAGATGATCAAATCGCTGCAGGAACGGGTGAACAAGCGAACGACTCGCTACGCTCGGCTGTTGCAGGATGATCAGGATCCGATCGGTCAGGCGGACGCAGCGGAACTCGTGGACGCCCTCAAAAAGCTCAGTCAACGGCAAAATGAAGTTTACCGAATTACTCGCGATTTGGTGCTTGGTAAGAATAAGTAGCAGGATGAAAGAAACGAGCAAGCGGAACTGAATCCTATGAAATCATCATTCCTGGCCATCGTGTTCTGTGCGGCATTCGCCGGCATTGCTTCGGCCCAAGAGCTTGAGCGCCGCGCTTCCTGGTCGGTTCCACTCTCCGCGGATGTGAAAGCCAAGGTGGACGATTACGCGGCCGCGAAGCAAGCCGACGAAGCTACGCGTTTGAAAATTGCGGCGATTTGGCCGGATGAAGCGGCTCTGGCGACCGGCGCGGAATTGCTCGAGCGAGTAAGCACTTCGCTTTCGGTCCTGGAACCCAAGGCGAGGCTGGTAGTGGATTTTTGCCAGAACCCACGGACGAGTTTGGACTTGCCGAAATTTGAAATCCTGGCCGACGAATCCGTACCTCCGTTGGTTCGAAATAATCTCCGATTGCTCTATGGCCGTTGGCTGGCGCAAAACGGCCTGATGGATGAATCGCTTGAGCAACTTAAGGGGCTGACCGCGGCAGATGTGGTAGATCCCGCCACGTTGTTGTTTCACCAGGCGCTTGCTTATCACAATTTGCTTGAGAAGGAGCCTTGCCTGTCGGCCGTGGCCAAGCTGATGGAGAACGAGGAATTGCTTCCTCGCCGCTATTCGCAACTCGCCCGCCTCATGGAAGCGGATATGAAGCCGCTCAAGCCGGATACTCTGGATGAAATCGCCCGTCTGATGTCGGATGTCGGCCGGAGGCTGGATTTGGCTCGGGCAGGGAAACGGGTACGTGACGAAGAAGAGTCCATCGTTGCCAAGCTGGAAAAGCTGATTGAAGAGAAGGAAAAACAGCAACAGCAGCAGCAACAACAGCAGTCGCAGGCTCAAGGGAACCAGTCTTCCAATCCGGCCCAGGACAGCACACCCGGTGGCGGGCCCCGCGGTAAAGGAGAAGTCGATCCCAAGAACATTGGCAAGAAGGATGGCTGGGGAAATCTGCCCCCCAAAGAGCGTCAGGAAGTTTTGCAGCAAATCGGCCGCGAGCTTCCCGCTCATTTCCGGGAAACGATTGAAGAGTATTTCAAACGCCTGGCTCAGGATGGAGTAAAGTAGAAGAATGGCCGGCGCGATGATTATCTTGTTCCTCCTCGCTGCTCCCGCTGGCGAGGTTACTGTGGAGCCTCTCGAAGGCAAGCCGTTGCACGGCCGCCTCGTGGAACTCTCGGGCGAGCGGATCGTCATCGAAAATGACCGTGGCGCGCAAACGCTCGATCCCAAGCAGTTGCAGTCTGTGCAACTTGACAGTGTTTCCGTGGCCGAACGTCCCCAAGTTTGGGTGAATCTGATTGATGGCTCTCTACTTCCCAGCCGGTCCTATCAATCGGTCGGCGGCAAGTCGAGTATCGAAACGCTGCAGGGGGAACGGATTGAGTTGCCAGCCCGTTCCGTGCGAGCCGTTCGCTTCATGGCGCAAACGCCGGAAATAGCCGCTCAGTGGCAAGACTTGCTCAAGCTTTCTCCCCCGGGAGATATGGTCGTCCTTCGTAAGACCGGCACGCGCGAAGTGGAGGAACAAGGAAAGACAACTCGAACGATCACGGACACAGTGCTGGATCACTTGGAAGGAACCATCTTGGAAGTGACGTCGGCAGGCGCAAAATTTGACTTCGACGGCGACAAGATCGACGTCAAGCGAGAGAAAATGGAAGGGATCGTCTTCCTGCAGCCTGTGAAGCGAACTCTGCCGACTCCCGTCTGTCGCCTCAAGACGACAGATGGCTCGCTGTGGTCTGCTCGGACGCTGGAACTCAATGGAGAAACGATTTCGCTCACGACAACCGCGGGGATTAGCCATTCATTGCCGCTGGCGAGACTGTCCCAGATTGATTTTGGCGTTGGCAACGTGCTCTATATCACGGACATGGACCAGGAATTGAATCAGGGAGAAATCAGCTTTCAGCCCAAGAATATGCTCGCTTCGTTCAAGCAATTGACGGCTCCGAGGAGGAACAAATCGTCCAGCGGCGAGGCTTTGAGCATTCACGGAACCAAGTATGCCAAGGGACTCAGCTTGCACAGTCGCACCAGGCTGGATGTGCGCATCCCCGACGGGTATCGGCAGTTTCGGGCAGTTGCTGGGATCGATGACGGGGCAGGCCCGACGGCCAATTTTCAGCTGCGGATTCTCGGCGATAACAAAGAACTGTTCGTCAAACAATTCTCGGCGGAACAGTCCCCTGGGCCGCTGGCGATTGAACTCGATCTCGTTGGTGTCCGCCGACTGACCATCGTGGTGGACGAAGGAGCCGGCCAGGATTTTGGCGATACGCTGGTGCTGGCGAATGCGAGGTTGACCAAATGATTTTTTATCGCCCAATCTCGCTGTCTCTGATTTCCATTTCGATG
>CAYUJE010000105.1:13289-19470 GCA_964444865.1 uncultured Pirellulaceae bacterium
GCTCTGATCAAGTTGCTGGGCCGCGACGATTTTCCAGCCGCACCGCTGGCCAACAGCGACCTTGTGAGGGCGGGTGACTGGTGCTTTGCCGTCGGCAATCCTTTCCTGCTCGCTACCGACTTTCAGCCGACGGTGACCTACGGCATGGTTTCGGGGGTTCATCGCTATCAGTATCCTTCCGGCACACTCATCGAGTATGCGGACTGCATTCAGACAGATGCCTCGATCAATCCCGGCAACTCAGGGGGGCCGCTGTTCAACACCAAGGGGGAAGTGATCGGCATCAATGGCCGCATCTCGTTTGAAAAACGGGTGCGGGTTAACGTCGGCGTTGGCTACGCGATTTCGATCAACCAGATCAAGAATTTTCTGGGGTGCCTCCACAGCGGCCGAATTGTCGATCATGCCACTTGGGGCGTGACCGTCAGCAATTCCGAAGGGAAGGTGCTGGTCGGCAACATTCTGGAAACTTCCGACGCGTGGCGACGGGGCCTGCGTTATGACGATGAAATCGTCGCCTTCGGCGGCCGCAGGATTGAAACCGCCAACGCGTTCAAAAACGTGCTGGGAGTTTTCCCCAAAGGTTGGCGAGTTCCCGTTACTTATCGCCGAGACGGCAAAGAGTTCGAAACCTTTGTCCGTCTGACGGGAGTTCATGGCGAGGAGGAACTGATTGCCTTGGTGCAGAAGGCCCCTAGACAACTTCCGCAGCCTGGCCCCAAAGGGAAAGACCCTGAGAACCCGGGGAAACCTGGTGACAAACCCGATGAGAAGCCGATGCCTCTCCCGCCGATGCCGCTTCCCGTACCATTGCCCAAGCTCCCAGGCCAGGAAGGACCAAAAATACCCGAGGAAGCTGCCCAGCTGATCAAGGCTCGGCCCGGTTATGCCAATTATTATTTCAATGAATTGAACCGTGACCGCGTTTGGTCCGCCTTTACGGCGAAAGGGGATTTTGCCACGGTAGCGGGCGAGTGGCTATTGGAAGGTGAGGTGGCCGGAGGTGGCAAGGTCCAGATTAAGCTGGGCGATAGCGCGAGCAGCGGCACTTTTCCGCAAGGAGAAGTGACCGTCGAAGCCGGTAAGGATCTTGATCAGCAGCTTGGTCCCGCAGGCAGCGGCGGTTTGCTCGCGGCACTGCATCTCTGGCGACAGATGCTCGTCAGCGGGCCGCAGAAATTCGGCGGAGCCGCTTATTACGGCACTGCTCCCTTTCCGGGAATCGAAGGGGAAGCCGATGTGCTCACCGCCGTGCAGAATGTAGCCGAAGCCAACTTTGTATTTGAGAATAACAGTGGCCGTCTGGCCCTAGTCGAAATGTTCGCAGATTCCGAACTGGATCCCTGCGAAATCCGCTTTGCCGATTATCGCGATTTGGAAGGCCGTATGTTCCCCTACAAACTGGAAGTGCGCAATGGTGACTCGGTCTATGCGGCCATTGAACTTAAGAATGTGAAGCTCGCATCCGCCAAGAAGGAGAACGATAAATGATCTCTTTCTTGATGAGCCGATATCAAACGCTGCCAGCCCTATGCGGAATGTTGCTTCTTCTTCTGGTCACTCCTGCGAGTACCGCCTTAGGCCAGTCCTCGGCAGCTGATGTCGCGGATCAGGCCGAACCAAAAACGGTCAAAATCTATGGCGCCGGCGGTCTCCGCGGCTTGGAAGCGTATCAGAGTGGTTTTTTGGTGAGCGGCGAAGGGCACATTCTGACAGTCTGGAGCTATGTCCTTGATTCCGATGTCATCACGATCGCCCTCAATGACGGCCGCAAACTGGAGGCACAATTGGTGGGGATGGACCCGCGGTTGGAGATTGCTGTATTAAAGGTCGAGGGAATGGACTTCCCGCACTTTAATCTGGACGAAGCGGCTTCATTGGAAGCTGGGGCGAGAGTTCTCGCCTTCAACAATCTTTATGGCATCGCCACGGGCAACGAGCCCAGCAGCGTATTGCACGGCATTGTAACGGCAAAGACCGACCTGGCAGCTCGGAGTGGCGCATACGAGACGATCTATCGCGGGCCGGTTTATGTCCTGGATGCCATGACCAACAACCCGGGCGCTCCTGGTGGCGCACTCACCGACCGCCGCGGCCGTCTGGCGGGGATTCTCGGCAAGGAATTGAAGAATGCCCACACCGGAACGCTCCTCAACTATGCATTACCGGTTAGCGAATTCGTGCAGGCGGTTGAGGACATCCGCGCCGGCAAGTTGCGGCCTCCAGCCCGCGAAGAAAACGTCAAGAAGCCTAAGGAGGCGGTTTCTCTGGCGCTGCTCGGGATTCAACTCGTCCCCGATTTTCTCGAACGGACGCCCCCGTTTGTAGAGGACGTTCGGAGCGGTTCGCCGGCCGCCAAGGTGGGGATCAAAGCGGACGACCTGGTGTTGTTCATCAATGGGCGCATTGTGCAGTCCTGTAAACTGGTGAACGACGAGTTGACGTTCATCGACCGTCTCGACGAGGTTCGGCTGACGATTCAGCGCGGCCAGGAATTGCTCGATGTCACCCTCCGGCACGAAGATTGACGAGTCCTTGCGATGCGTTTTCTCTCTATAGCTGGATTTGTCGCTATCGTCTCGCTGTTGTGCCAAGCACAGTCAGTTTGGGCGCAGGCAGATATCGCGGAACTTGAAGAGCAGGCGATTCGCGCGGCAGCAGACTCGGTGGCCCCTAGCGTCGTGCGGATTGAGACCGTGGGCGGCCTTGAACGAGTGGGGAAAGCCCTCACCAGCACCGGACCGACCACGGGCCTGATTGTTTCCGAGGATGGGTTCGTCATCTCCAGTGCCATCAACTTCATCCAGCAGCCGTCGTCCATCCTCGTCACGCTTCCCAGCGGCAAACGGGCCGCAGCCAAGATCGTCGCTCGCGATCACGCACGCATGCTGGTGCTGCTTAAGGTAACCACCGACGAGAAGCTCCCTGTTCCCGTGGCCGCTACGAGGAATGAGATGTCGGTGGGGCAGTCGGCGATAGCGATAGGCCGCACTTTTGAAAAGAGCGGACCGAGTTTATCGATCGGCATTGTCAGTGCCCTCAACCGTATTTGGGGACGAGCACTTCAAACCGATGCCAAAATATCTCCAACAAATTATGGTGGGCCGCTGATTGATCTGCGTGGCCGAGTTCTCGGTGTGCTGGTTCCCCTTTCACCGCAAGGCCAGGAAAGCGAACTCGCCGGCTCGGAGTGGTATGACTCGGGCATCGGCTTTGCCGTTCCACTAGTAGATATAAATTCCCGATTGGAAACGCTGAAAAATGGCAAGGATCTTCGTCCCGGTTTGCTTGGAATTTCGCTGAAACAGGGTGACATCTATGCCCTGCCGGCCACTGTCGCGGCGTGCCGCACCGATGGTCCCGCGGGCCAAGCCGGCATCAAGACGGGCGACGAGGTTGTCGAAATCGACGGCTCTCCTGTCACTCGGCAAGCGCAACTCAAGCACTTGCTCGGCGCGCACTATGCCGGCGACAAGGTCAAGGTCGTCGTCCGCCGCAGTAGTGAACGGATCGAGGCCACGGTTGAACTCATCGACAAGATGCTCCCCTACCAGCATCCGTTTCTCGGGATACTGCCGATTCGCGACGACAAGCAACCGGGAGTCCTGGTCCGCTTTGTCTATCCCGACAGCCCGGCTGAAAAGTCCGGAATCAAGCCGGGTGACCGCCTAATGAACATGGGCGCGCCGTCGGTAGCACTAACGGATGCCAACATGCTGCGAGATTTGTTTGCCATTTCACCGCCTGGAAAAAAACTCGTGTTCGATGTCCAGCGCGGCAGCGAAACGCTCAAGCTGGAAGTATCTCCCGCCCCGGCTTTGCCTACGGAGACCCCTGGTGAACTTCCGGCTGCAACTTCCCTACCGCAGAAAGCCCTCGCGAAGAAACCTGCTACCGGCCTCGTCGAGATTAAATTGGCGGAAGAGAAGAACAACTGTGTGGCCTTGATCCCCGATGCTTATCATCCGGATGTTCCCCATGGAGTGATCATTTGGCTGCACGGCAACGGAGGCGTGGACCGCGCCGCACTCGCCGCCCGCTGGAAGGATGTATGCGAGAAACAGCACCTGATCGTCCTCGCCCCCCAAGCCGTCGACCCTAACAAGTGGGAACCAACCGAAGCGGCGTTCGTTCGCAAGACCCTCGACGACCTAATCTCGCACTACAACATCGATCGTTCTCGAACTGCTATCTACGGCTACCAGAATTCCGGCACGCTGGCATTCCTTATCGGCCTCGGGAACACAGATCGCATCCGCGCGATTGTCGCCGTCGATGCCGCGCCGCCAGCTCGCACCGCCGCTCCGGAAAATGACCCGCTCGTTCGCCTGGCCTTTTTCTTGGCCAGCAGCGATAAATCCCCCGCAGCACCCAGCATCAAGGCTGCTAGCGAGCGCCTCAAGGGGATGAAGTTTCCGGTGAGCAGCAAGGGACTGGGAGAAACTCCCCGCGATCTTAATGCCGCGGAACTCCTGGAACTGGCCCGCTGGATCGACTCTTTGGACCGCATTTAGCCGGTTATTACCGGTTTCCTGCGGCAAAGCCGTGAGTGGACTATCTCCTTCAGGCTCGGCAAATTCGGCAATCTTTTCCGATTTTGCCATTCGTTCTCGATTTTCCGCTTCTCGGGGTCGATTCACATATACGGGTATTAACACTCGGGGGGATTATTCCATGAAAACCAGTCTGTTCGTCTTTGCAGCCGTGGTGGCTGCTGCGTTTGGATTAACAAATTTGGCTCAGGCCCAGTATGGTCCTGGCCCCGGTCCTGGACCTGGACCTGGTCCGGCTTCGCCCTATGGTGGTTATCCGGCGATGCCCGGAATGGCCATGCCTACAGGCTATGGGCCGGAAGCGCAGGCTCCAATGGTTGCCGTTCCGGAGCAGGCACCGCTAAGCGAAGCGATCGAATCCTATTGCGAGCCTGGCTATGGCTGCAATAAGTGGTTCGTCTTTGGCGAATACCTTTTTCTGCGAGCCCGCAGCGCGGAAGTTGCTTGGGCCGTGCCAATTGACGGTGCTACCGACGCCGATCCGCTGGTTCGTCCGCCGGTACAGGCTGGCCGCGTCGGCGTTGCCGACCTCGATAATCAGCCGGGCTACCGACTTGGCGCGGGCTTCATCATCAACGAAGCCAGTTCCATCAGTGCCACCTATACCGAGTGGCAAGGCAACACGCACGACGTGCTCAGCGCCACCGCTGGAAACGTCCTGCGACCGCTGGTCACTCACCCGAGCACGTTCAATGCGGCTTCCGATTACCTCGATGGCCGCGCCAACTACGGCATGGGTTTCAAAAACATCGACCTGGATTATCACAGCTTGTTCGCTTACTGCTGCGATTATCAAATCGGTTACACGCTCGGCTTGCGTTATGCTGAATTGCAGCAGAACTTCCGGGCCGACTTTGCGGCCAATGGAACGGAGTTTGTTCAGACCGATATGAACTTCTACGGTGCCGGCCTCAAGGCGGGACTCGACGGCGAGCGGTACAGCTACAGTCGCAACCTGTTCGTCTACGGCAAAACGTTCCTCAGCTTGCTCGGCGGCGAAAGCCGGGCCGCTTACCTGCAAGGGAGCAGCTTTGATCCGGTGATTGCCCAGACCAGTTGGAAAGCCGGCCGCCTGGTCACCATCTACGACCTGGAACTTGGTGCCGGCTGGCAGAACGACTGCGGCAACGTGCGGTTGAGCATCGGTTACATGTACAGCACCTGGTACAACGTCACCCGCACTAACGAATGGATCAACGCCGTTCAGCAGAACAACTTTGTGGACCAGTCGGATAACTTCAACGGGTTCATGACCTTCGACGGCCTTGTATCCCGCCTGGAAATCCGCTGGTAACGCCAGCCATTTGCAAAACCCGAGTATTCCCAGCCGGGCAGGTGATATTCACCTGCCCGGCTTTATTTCTTGGCCCCCTGGCCCAAAACGGCCCATTTCTGGGTGCTCCCGCAATTCGCCTGCATTTTCCGCAGGTTCTAGGGGGCATCTATACCCCAGAAAAAAAATGGCAAATGTGGCCCTCGCTGCTTGACGCGGCTGTTTCAAACCCATTACCATCTTACCCAGGTTGCCGAATTACCGTGTTTACCGATCTTAACGGTTATTCGGTCCTGCAATCTTCCTATTCAATACATTCTGACTGGCGTTTCCGCCCCGTCCGCACTTGAGGAGT
>CAYUJE010000106.1:0-19457 GCA_964444865.1 uncultured Pirellulaceae bacterium
GAATCGACAATGATGTCCGTCGGTTCAACAAGGCCGGCTTTCAGAAATGGGGCCAGCGGCAGAATTGCGGAAGTCGGATAGCAGCCGGGGTTGGCAATAAGCTTGGCTGGGGGGATTTGCTCACGAAACAACTCCGGCAGTCCATAGGGGGTGTTCCCCAGCCGCTCCGCATCGGGATGGTCGTGGTCGTACCACTTCTTGTAGGAAACGGCGTCATCCAGGCGATAATCGGCACTGAAGTCGATGACCCTGGCCCCAGCGGCCAGCAAGGCCTTTGCCGATTCCGCGGAAGCCGCATGGGGCAGGCAGCTAAAGACGCAGTCGCACCGCTCGGCCACGGCCGCCGCCCCAAAGTCTTCCAGACACAAATCCAGTCGCCCGGTTAGCGAGGGATGGATCGAGGAAATAGACGGCCGCCCCTCTTGCCGGCTGGTCAGAGCAGTGATTTTGGCCGCCGGATGGCGGAGCAAAATCTTGATCAATTCCAGTGCCGTGTACCCGGTCGCTCCCAAAATGCCGACGCGTATCATGCTGCCATTCCTCGGACAAAGTTACTCGCGCCGGCCCCTGCCGGTCCCGCAAAGACAGACAATCCTCCCCGCAGGTTCACTTCCCGCCAGCCGCAGGAATACCCGCTCTTGGGTCAATATAGAATGGTTCCTCCCGCTTCGCCTAGGAGCCTCTACAAAAGCAATTATTCTAGGAGTTCCTCGCTGCGCGCTGGGCCGCGGAAGAACCGGACCCGCATCCGTTCATTAGCGTCCCACAAATACCGCAGCCACCATCGCGATGAACAAAACTAGAATGACGAACAGGAAAGGAGCAATGAAGAGCCACGCGAGCGACTGCTTTGCTATTTTTACCGTGTCGAAGGTGCCGGGACCCTTGGCGTCATCCGACCAATCCAATTCGACTTCACAGGCGGGGCACCTCGCGGTCCCCCGTTGCACTGCTTCTCCGCACCCATAGCAAAACTCTTTTACTTTTTTCTTCCGTTTGGCGGCAGGTTGTTTTTCATATTTGTCGATAATCGCACGCGCCTGCTCAACTGTGGTTCCCTCCACCCACACCTGGGGCTTATGGATTTGGGAGACCACCCCCAAGGCATACATTCCGACGGGTGACGTATCTTCCACCGCGAAGGCCTCGATATCGGCTTCGTTCAAGATCTCCTGAATCAATTGAGCTTCGGCATTCGTGGCGGCAGTGTAGACCGCGATCGGTTTTTTCAGCGCCATAATAGCGACCTGGAGTCGGATTTAGCGGAATACTTTGTCGGAAAGCTCGGGCAGTTTTCGCAGGCCGATTTTGCGTACGGTGGTCCAGGGGATGATCGTGACAGAGTAAGTTCCGTCCCCTTCCTTGCTGCCGAAGACGCCGAACTCCTTGATGGAAAGGACTTCGGAGTAGAGTTCTGGGGAGACGATCTCCCCTTCTGCCAGAAAGATTTCCAGCTCCGTGTCGTCGCTCTTACGATCCCACAGCCGGCCGACGATGTAGCACAGTGGGTGGATGCCGTCCGGCGGCGGGTCTACGGTGTCTTCCACCTCGACCGCTTCGTAGACCTCTTCGGCATCTTCTTCCGACTCAAAGCCGGGAAAGACGAATTGATCGCTGCTCGACGGCTCCTTAGCGGGCTCCTCGGAGGACTCTTCGGGCAATTCCAGTTCTTCGTCGTCCGTGGGGATGCGGAATTTGGCTCCGCAGTGCGGGCATTTGCCGGCTTTGCCCTTGAGGCTCGGTGGGCCGTTCAGCCTGTGCCCGTTGGGGCAGAGAAAAACGAAAATCTCCGCCGGGTTCATCTTCCCCTTGCCGCTCCCCTGAGCGATTTCGGCGGGAGCAGACTTCTCGTCGACGGGATTCCCCTCTTCGTTTTTTTCGGCTGGCTCTTCGGCCGAAGATTCGTCAGTGGGTTCCTCGCCGGGCTCTTCGTCTTCTTCCTCGGGGGTAGGAACGACGAACGGAGTATTGCATTTAGGGCATTTTCCCGGCTTGCCAACCATGTTGTCGGGAGCTGTGAGCTGATGGCCGTTGGGGCAGAGGAACTTAATCGGCATGGGGGAGTTCGGAAAAAGGGTCAATCGCGGGCGCGGATGCAGACTTGATGGTAGTTGATAGGGCAGACGGGTTCAACGCAGCCATTTTGAGCAAGCCACTTTGGGAAAAACGAGCTGGATCCCGCGTGTCAACTTGACGCCGCGAACGCTTGTGCGAAACTAGCGAAAGTAGTGGGCGGAACAGAGTCTTGGCCACAACCATCAGCCGGCAAAGCAGCGGCGGGCAATCTGCCTGTCCGCGGCGGCCCCTGCGGCGATTCTGTATCTCCACCCTGAGCCGCACCTTGGAACTCCGCGCTTATGGCGATTGACGTAACCTGCGCTGCTTGCAAAACCCGCTTTCAGGTGAGCGATAAGTTCGCAGGCAAGCAGGGCCCCTGCCCCAAATGCAAGGCGATCATCACTGTCCCCGCCAAAAAGGACGAGGTGGTCATCCATGCCCCGGAAGGTTCCGGCCCGAAAGACAGCAAAGGGCAACTCGTCCTCAAGCCGATCGCGAGGAAAGAGACTCGCCTGACGCCTATCAATATAGGCATCATCGCGGGAAGCGTGATTTTGGTGCTGATGGTTTCGCTGGCCCTGCGAATCACCTATGGCAACGCATTAAAAGTGCCGACGACCGCTGTGACGGGAACTAAGGGGGAGACTCCAAAAACGAAAGTGGCAACTCCTACGGGGACGGACAAAAAGGCTGCTGGAAAGAATGGTCCTCGGGCTGTGGCGGTGGAAGTTCAGGTTCCTAGGGCGCTGCAGTTCATTCTCGCGCTCGGCTCGATTCTGCTGGCCCCCGCGATTGCCTTCGGCGGTTACACGTTCCTGCGGAACGACGAATTGGAGCCGTATCGCGGTCAGGCCCTGTGGCTGCGGCTGGCGGTCTTTGCGCTGGCGTATCCGGCGCTGTGGGGAATCTACTGGGGAGTATTCGCCTATTTGGGAGTCAATCCGCCGCTGATGGCGCTGGCGATGATCATCCCGCTGCTGATTTTAGGGGGAGCCTTCATCGCTCATGTCACGCTGGATATTGAATATGGCACAGCCCTATTGCACTGCGGTATGTACCTGAGCGCCACCGTTGTGCTGCGGCTGATTATCGGCTTGCCGCCGCACTGGTCGGTGTGGGGGACGTGAGCCGAGTCTTCCACCGCTGTTTGGGAATCGCGCTGGAAATCACCCAATCGACCACGCGCCAATCCATCCAGCGGCGGTCTGGGTCCGCTCCCTTTACGCCAAAAAATCCGAGATGCCCCCCGCTGGGAACGATGAGCAATTGGGTGGACTGGGAGTAAGTCGCGGATTCGAATGGCCCGACAGGCACGATGGGGTCGTCCGCCGCGGCGACCACAACGGTGGGAACTTGAATCTCCTGCAGTAGCGGCCGGGAACTGGCGCGATGATAGTATTCCTCGGCCGATGCATAGCCAGCGAGCGGAGCGGTAAACCGCTCGTCAAAATCGCGCAGTTTCTGAGGCAGCGGCAAAAGCGGCGGGTCGAATTCTTTGGGAACCCTTTCTCTGCGCATTGCGGCGGCTCTAAGCAGACTGCGAAGGAACGACCGGTTATACAGTCGGTTCACTCCCCGCTCCATGTTCCGCGAGCAGTCGATTAAATCAATCGGCGGGGCGACGGCCATCGCCCCCGCAAGATTCGCCGGCCGCTGGCGACCCATCTCGCCGAGCAGCTTCAGAACAAGGTTGCCCCCCATCGAGAAGCCGACGAGAAAAATGGGTGTGTCGGCGCAGGCCTCCATCAGGTAAGCCAGCACGACTCCCACGTCCTCGCTTCTCCCCGCATGCACCGGCAACTTCGCCAGCGCCGTCCCCGCCCCGCAGCCGCGAAGGTCCATGCGAAAGACTCGCACACCTTTTTCCACCAACTTGGCAGCCGTCCGCTGCATGTAAGTCGATTGATGCGAGCCTCCCAGGCCATGGATCAGCAGGACCACGCGGTCCGGCTCCTGAACTCCCAGCGGCACGTCCTCATGCAGAACGATACGGTCCCCATCGGGCAAGGCAACTAAGTGCTGCTTGCTTTGGGGAGCCCATTTCATTCCCGGAAGATAGCAGCCCAGAATCGTCTGAGCGTGTCCGCCGCGAACGAGGGGGTGGGGGATAAAGGAAGGAAACATGGGTGGTGCCAGGAACGTGAAGGACCAACGGTATGGGCCTGAATCAGCCTGCCTGGAAAGTTCCCTTAACGTTACGTAATTTTGAACGTCAGGCAAGACTTGAATGTGAAAATTCCCATGTTTTTCCCGGCAGGGAAACAGCAATCTCTCGCTATTCTTCGCAGTCTTCCGACGAGGCACCAGGGGCCCGACTAGACATTGACTTCGGCGCTGGGGATGCCCCCCGCATAGCGAGTACGAATGGGAGCCACCACTTCCGCCAAAAACTCATCAACTTGCTCGGGCGCTCGCCCCACAAAGTGGCTGCTATCCAGAGCGGCAGTCAGATTGACTTTCGAGAATGATTTGTCCTGGGCCAGCCGCTGGAGCAGATCGTTGGGCTTGCCCTGTTGTTTGACGACTTGTGCCGCATCCTGGCTATGAACACGAATCCGCTCGTGAAGTTCCTGGCGGTCACCTCCCGCTTGCACTGCCGCCATCAACAGATTTTCGGTTGCCATGAAGGGAAGTTCTTCGGCCAGATTCTTGGCAATAACTTGCGGATAAACCACGAGTCCTGTGCTGACATTCTGCAGCAGAATCAAAATAGCATCCACCGCCAAAAAGGCCTGCGGCAGGACGAGCCTCCGATTTGCACTGTCGTCGAGCGTTCTTTCCAGCCACTGCGTGCTTGCAGTATTCGCCGTGCTGGATTGCAGACTCGTAACAAATCGAGCCAGCGAGCAAACCCGTTCACTCCGCATCGGATTTCGTTTGTAGGCCATCGCGGATGAGCCAATTTGATCCGCTTCAAAGGGCTCTTCGACTTCCTTGCGGCTGGCGAGGATCCGCAGGTCCGTTCCCAATTTGTGCCCTGACTGGGCCACGCCGCTAAGGACATCCAAGATCTGGCTATCGATCTTCCGCGTGTAAGTTTGACCCGTAACCGCATAGCTTTCGTCAAAGCCAAGCTTCTGCGACACGAGTTTTTCCAGCCTGCGGACTTTCGCATGGTCCCCATCAAACAGTGCCAAAAAGCTGGCCTGTGTTCCGGTTGTCCCTTTCACACTGCGAGCCTTGAGGCTGGCGAGGCGATGCTCCACCTCCTCCAGGTCCAGAGCCAGGTCATAGGCCCACAAGCAGGCCCGCTTTCCCACGGTCGTTGGCTGAGCTGGCTGTAGGTGCGTAAAGCCGAGGCAAGCGAGGCTGCGATGAATTTTGGCAAATGCCGCCAGCGACTGAATGACGCCTGCCAGCCGGCGAGCCACCATCTGCAGGCCTTCTCGCAGCAAAATCAAATCCGTGTTATCGGTGACGTAGCAACTCGTCGCTCCCAAATGGATAATCGCCCGTGCCGAGGGGCAGACATCCCCATAGGCATGGACGTGCGCCATCACGTCGTGACGCAGCTTTTTTTCATAGGCCCGCGCGACGGTGAAGTCGATGTCGTCCGTGTGCGCCCTAAGTTCCGCAATCTGCTGTGGCGTGATGGGAAGTCCCAGTTCCGCTTCTGCCTCCGCGAGAGCCACCCACAGCTTTCGCCAGGTACTGTGCTTCCGTTGCTCGCTCCAAAGGCGGCTCATCTCCGCCGACGCATAACGGGAAATTAACGGGTTCTCATAATGTTCGTGCTGAGCCATTTCCCCATGATACCCCTCGCTGGCAAACTTCCAAAGTGGCACTAACTTCCAGACGAAAAACACTCGTTTGAACAAGTGTCTGCTTGTAAAAGACAAGGAAACGCCCTATCTTGAGGGAAGTTTGTTAACCTCTTCCTGCCCGTTTCGTCACACCCCCGGTGAGCCCATGAAACGCCTCTGGCATCTGCTATTCTCCTTTGCTTTTCTCGCTTGTTCTGTGGCGCTTGCTGTGGCCGCGGACGAATCCAAAGCGGATCCCTTGGACTGGCCTTACTGGCGCGGGCCGGAAGGGAATGGCATTTCCCGCGAGACGGGATTGCCCGACACAATCAGCCTCAAAGGTGGTCCTGGCAGCAATCTGCTGTGGAAAAAAGAAGGGGCGGCCGGACGGGGGACGCCCATCGTGCTACGCGGCAAGATTTATCTTCTCACCCGTGATAACCCAGGAACTCCCCTGGAACGCGAAAAAGTGATGTGCCTGGATGCCGCCACGGGTGAGACCGTCTGGGAAAACAAGTTCAACGTCTGGTCTAGTAGCGTTCCTGATACGCGGGTCGGCTGGTCGAGCCCTGTTGGCGATCCCGAGACGGGCAAGATTTACGCTTTAGGCGTGAATGGGCTGTTTCAGTGCCTGGATGGAGAAACTGGAAAGGCCGACTGGGCAGTCCCGCTGCACGAGCGGTATGGTCTGGTCAGCACTTACGGCGGTCGCACCAACTATCCCATTGTAGTGGACGACCTCGTCATCCTTGGCGCAGTCACTGTCGGCTGGGGTGAAAACGGCCTCCCTGCACATCGCATCTTTGGTTTTGACAAAGCCACTGGCACTCTGCACTGGCAGGTTAACACGCGGTTGCGTCCCGAAGACACCATCCACAGCGGCCCCACAGTTGCGGTATTCAATGGCGAAAAAATGGTGCTTACGGGATCCGGCGACGGTTGGGTCTATGCACTCCAGCCTCAAACCGGCAAGGAGATTTGGAAGTATCATTTGTCTCGCCGCGGTGTGAATCTGTCTCCCACGGTCGACGGCGACATGGTTTTCATGGGACACAGTGAGGAAAACCCCACCGGAACCGTGATGGGTGCCATTGTCGCTCTCAAGGGAAACCTGCAGGGGGACATTACCGGCATCGACTACGCGACTGGCAAGCCGCTGCCGACCAAAGGGGAAGTGTGGCGAGAGATCGGCATGGGAGTCGGTAAAAGCTCCATTCTCAAGGTGGGGGATCGCCTTTACTGCGGTGACGATTCCGGCAAGATGTACGTGATCGACGCCAAGACCGGTCAGCAAATCGGCGACCGGGTCAACTTGGGAACTATCAACTTCGCCAGCCCCCTTTATGCCGATGGCAAAATCTATCATTTGGAAAAAAGCCGCTGGTTCATCCTCACTCCCGACGAAGAATCCGGCTTAAAAAAGCCCGTACGGAATAAGACGATGGGTATGTTTGAGCCCGGCGACGAATGCTGGTCTTCCCCGGTTGTCTCGCACGGCCGGTTGTATTTGCAATCGACTGGTGCCTTATATTGCTTTGAAGACCAGCAGAAAAAGCACGGCTCTACTCCCCGGCCGAAGCTGCCTGAGGTGACTCCAGTAAGTGCTGACGATAAGCCGGCGCAAGTCCAGGTTTATCCCTATGAAGCCTTGCTTCGTCCTGGCGACAAAGTTCCGTTCAAGGTCCGGCTCTTCAATGAGCGGGGCCAGTTTTTAAAAGAAAGCCCCGCGGAATTCACCTTGGAAGGCCCAGGAGAAATCGCCAAGTCCGGCGACTTTACGGCCTCACAAGGGACCGACCATTCGACGACCACGGTGACTGCTAAAGTCGGCGATCTTGCCGGCACCGCTCGCTTGCGGACCATCCCACCGCTCCCCTGGAAATTTGATTTTACGGGACTGAAGGACCCGCCCGCGACCTGGGTAGGGGTCCGTTATCGCCACGTTGTTCGCAAAGTAGATGGCAACGACATGCTAGTCAAGGTAACCACCATCCCCAAGGGAACCCGCAGTCGATTGTCGATGGGTCAGAGCGACCTGCACGACTACACCATTCAGGGCGACTTCAAACCCAGTAAACAGAACAATAAAGTGCCCGACCTGGGCGTCATTGCCCAGGGCTATACCTTCTTTATCGAAGGGGAAATCAAGCGGATGCAAATCCAAAGCTGGCAGGCTCATGACAAGCGGAGCTTTGTGGCCGAAAAGTTCGTCCTGGAGCCCGACACCTGGTACACCCTCAAGTTGCGCGCCGAAAACAGCAACGACAAGGCAGTCTTGCGAGCCAAAGTTTGGAAGCGCGGCGAGAAAGAGCCCGAAAAGTGGACATTGGAACTTGTCGACTCCCAGCCGAATACCTTCGGCAGCCCTGGTCTGTATGGCGACGCCACAAACGCAGAGATTTTCATTGACAATATATCGGTAACTCCGAATGATTAAGGCAATGAGTTTTCAAAAGGGTTTGCCGTTGGCAAGCCCTGCTGGATACGAATGGAGAGTGTAAACCTGATCGTTTCTGGCATGGTGCCTAATCCAATTGGACTGGCAATCCTGCCGACGCCACTTGCGAACCACCACCCTTCTTGGTTCGCCGGTGCCGGTGTACTGAATCGAATTAGTGAGTGTTGACCGTAAAATAACTGGAGCCAATGCGGCGACACTGCCGCTTCCCTTCCCGGAGACTATTTTCCATGCAGACCCTCCACGCCAACTTGGCCATCGCTGCCGCTCTATCCCTGGGTATCCTAGCGGGATGCCAGCCACCTCCCGCACCAGCACCTATCCCTGGCGGAAAGGGGGCTCCTGTTTCTTCTCTGACGACGGGAGGAAGTGGTGCCGCGGGCCGTCCGGCAGCCAAGGGGGAGACTCCCAAGGAAGAAACAAAGCCCGAAGAAGCCAAGAAGGAAGATGCAGCCAAGCCAGAGGAAAAAAGTCCCGAGACAAAGCCCGCCACGGAGGAGGCGAGTAAACCTGCCGAAGAAAAGGCGGACGATGCAAAGCCAGAAGGGGATCAGGTTGCTTCAGCCAGCGGAGTGATCCCTGTTTCCCTTCCCAAGCCAGGCCCGTGGAACCAATGGGGGGGCAGCAGCCTTCGCAACAACACGCCTGATTCGAATGCCGTCTTCACCGGGTTTGTGACCGGCGGTTTTGACCGAAAGACGGGCGAATGGAAGAAAGACAAGTCCAAGAACATCAACTGGGTGGCTTCTCTCGGCAGTCAAACCTATGGAAATCCGGTCGTCGCCGCCGGCAAAGTAGTCGTTGGCACAAATAACAGCTTCGGGTATCTCAAACGGTATCCGGATGATGTGGACCTGGGCTGCTTGCTTTGTTTTGACGAGAAGGATGGAAAGTTTCTGTGGCAACATTCCAGCGAAAAACTCCCCACCGGTCGCGTCAACGATTGGCCGCTGATGGGTATTTGCTGCTCGCCACTGATTGAAGGGGACAAACTTTGGTTCGTCACCAGCCGCGGCGAAGTGCGCTGCCTGGACGTTGAGGGCTTCTACGATGGCGAAGACGACGGTCCCGTCAAGAACGACCCCGCCAAGCTCTTCGAGGTCATGAAAGCCGAAGACCCCGCCGAGGACAAGGTCCAGGCCCTGGTGGAGGGACTGGCCGCCGGCAAGCTGACCGACGACTTCCTCGCCCGGCTCGAGAAGGCTGGTGCTAAAGTCAGTGGCGATATCAAGGTGACGGCCGATGAAACGGCCAAGGCACCGTCGAAGAAATGGACATTCCAGGCCGAGTTGAATGGCAAGCAACGGGACTTCTTCGTCACCATGGCCGGCCCGCGGCTTTCCGCATTCAAAATCATCACTCCGGACGACAAAGACGAAGCCGATGTGATTTGGGTCTTTGACATGATGAAGACGCTCGGAACCAGCCAGCACAACATGTGCAGTTGCTCGGTGACCTCGTATGGCGACTTATTAATCGTGAACACTTCCAACGGTTTGGACGATGCTCATATCGCGGTCCCCGCCCCCGACGCCCCTAGCTTCATGGCGATGGACAAGCACACGGGCAAAGTTCTGTGGACCGACAATACCCCCGGTGGAAACATTCTGCACGGACAGTGGTCCAGCCCCACGGTGGCGGTGCTGGGCGGCGTGCCCCAGATCGTCTTCGGCGGCGGAGACGGCTGGATGTATTCCTTCAAGGCCGACAAGGGAAAGGACGGCAAACCAGAACTGCTTTGGAAGTTCGATGCCAATCCCAAGGATTCGATTTTGGAACTTGGCGGCCGCGGTACGCGGAACGACATCATCAGCACGCCTGTCGCCTACGACAACAAAATTTACTTCGCCACCGGACAAGATCCCGAGCACGGCGAAGGGAGCGGCATTTTGTATTGCATCGATCCGACAAAGCGTGGCGACATCAGTAAGGAATTGGCCGTGAACCGGGCCGATCCGACCAAGCCCATTCCCGTCAAACGCATTCAAGCGGTCGTGGAAGCGGACGGCGACATGTCGATTCCCAATCCCAACTCCGGCGTCATCTGGTCCTACACGGAGCAGGACAACGATGGCGATGGTCAGATTGACGACTTCCTGGAAAAATTCCATCGCAGCATCGGCACGGTCGCCATCAAGGACGGGTTGCTCTTCGCGCCGGACTTCAGCGGCTTGTTGCACTGCGTCGATGCCAAGACTGGCAAAGTGCACTGGACCGACGACATGCTGGCCGCCTCTTGGGGTTCGCCGCTGATTCTGGCTGGCAACGTCTATGTTGGCGACGAGGATGGGGACATCGCCATCTATGAGTTGAGCGCCAAGAAGAACAAACTCGGCGAGATCAACGTGGGAAGTTCCGTCTACAGCAGCCCAATCGTTGCCAATGACACGCTGTTCATCTCGACCAAGGACAAACTCTTCTCCATCAAACCCGGCAAGAAGGGCGAATCCGATGCCGGAGCGGGAGGAGCAAGATAGCTCTCATGGCCAGACGAGTTCTTGACGTGGGTAACTGCGTTCCCGATCATGCCGCGATCCGCTCCTTGCTGGAGCGGAAGTTCGGTGCGGAGGTTGTGCAAACGCACGGCTCGGAGGACACGCTGGCGGAGCTGAAGTCGGGGGATTTCGACCTCGTCCTGATTAACCGCAAGCTGGATCAGGACTACAGCGACGGACTCGACATCCTGAAGACCATCAAGGCGGATCCGGCGATTGCCAAGACGCCTGTCATGCTCATTACCAATTATGAGGACCACCAGGCCGCTGCCGTGGCTGCTGGCGGGGAGCTCGGCTTTGGCAAGTTGAGCCTGCATACGCCACAGACGCTCAAGCTTTTGGAGAAGTTTTTGAAGCAGGCTGGCTGAGCGCTGAAGAATTACAGGCGAAATGAGTCCGGAAATGTTTTATTTCCGAGACATCCGCTCGGTCAGCAAGTCGAGTTGCCCCTTGAGGTCGGCCAGGAGCAAGTGCGGGCTCGCTCCTTCGGCCAGGTGGACGTAGAACGACTGGGCCGGCGTGCTGCGAGTGGTGCCAAGCATCGTGGTGGTATGTGCCAGGTCGTGGAGTTTGCCGTCGAGATGCGTCAAAGTCTCTTCGGTCTTCTTGCTGGTTTGCCAGAGGCCGTCGAGTTGCAGCAGCAAGCCAATGACGAGGCCCCCCTGGCCGACCACTGCCAGAGGCAGACCGATCGACCATAAATCATCACGGCCGCCCAACAGCGACCAGGCGATGAGCACCCCTCCACAGGCGAGCGCCATCACGCCAAGCGACAAGCAGGTCCAGGCTAGCGTGCCGGATTTCTCAACCTGCTCCGGAACATTAGGTTGCCGATGTGTCTGGGCTACTTCAGTAGTCAGAGGGGTGTTCGCCGCGGGGACATGCCAGTCCGGAACAGGCCGATGGGCGGCATGCACCGCACTTACTTGCTCCGCCGGCGCTTCCTGCCGAAGCCCCTTGAGCAGCCGCTCCGCGGCCCTTAATTGGGGCTCTAATTCCCAGTCCTCCAGGTCTAGCCGAGGCGGAAGCGGGCTTACCCTTTCCGGCTGCTGAATCGTCTCTGCCTCTTCGGACTCATGCGACTCGTTGCTCCCATCTGCGAGAGCCAGCTTCGGATCCCTGCCCCCCGGCTCTTGCACCCGCATTTCCAGTTCCTCACTGCAAAATGCGCAGCGGATCACGCCCGGCTCTTCGGGCACGGCAAGGGCGGGAACATCCTGCTGGCAGGCGGGACAGAACATATCGGGATTACGCAAGAGTACGAACCGTGTACGCGAATGCGCCGCGGCATCTGGGCATCCTTTCTTCCATCGGCGCGAGGTCTGCAAAACCTTACCGATTCTGCCGGTGGTAACGGATTTAGGGACTAGCCGGCCGCTAGCATGGGATGTGGTCCGCGCACTCCGTGAGCGCCGGGTTTCAGAAAGGCATGCCAGCACACGGATTGTGCTGGCTACTGATTGTCCAGCTTCTCTCCCCGCAGCCAGCGGGCGATGAGCTCAATCTCCTCAGGCTTGAGGAGTGCGCCTTTCGGACCAGGTCCGGATACGGCGAAGGAGGGCATCCGGTCGTTCCCCTTGCCGTACAGGGTTTCGTGCGAGGGGTCGCCGATGAACTTCACGAGCCAATCCTTGGACCCGTAGCCGGTGAGGTCCGGCCCGCTGCCGCCACTGCCGTCGCCGAACTTGTGGCAATCGGTGCAGGCGGAACTGGCGAACATCTCTCCCAAGGCCGTCTTTCCCTTGGCGATGGTGCCGTCGTCGGTTGCCTTTTTGTCGGCTTCAGCCTGGGCTGGCAGTGCCGCTTCGGCGGAGAGGGCCGCAATGATTTGAGCGATCTTCTCTTTATTGGCGGCATCGGGATCCTTGAGGTCGCTCTCCACGAACGACGCCATCTCTCCGTCCCCATGACTCGATTTGCCAAAATACTGGTCGCTATTCACTTTCGCCGGATCCAGCAGTCCCGCCAGCCATTCGCGGGACGCGAAGCCATGCAAATTGGGGGCGGAGGGACTGCGAGCCCTGATCCCTTCGCCGCCGGAAGAATTGCTGTGGCACGCCGCACAATTGCTGGCGAACAGCCGCTCCGCTTTGGCAGTATTCGTCTCAGCCGCAGGCAGAGGCGCACCAACAATTTGCGGCCTGGCGTTTACGTCCAGCCGGGAGGCGGTCACTGCCGCCTTGGCAAACTCTTCCTTGTGCGGCAAAACGGGCCGTTCATCTTCGGGAAGATAATACTCCCCCCGAATCCAATCGACGATGAGCGACAATTCGCGGATGCTGACCGCATGCGACGCCGGCTTGGCAAGGTCAGCCGCGAACGAAGGCATCCGGTCGTTCTGGTTGCTATAGAAACGATGATGAGTCGGCTCGCTGATCATCCCCATCATCCATTCATACGAACCATAGCCCGTCAGGTCGGGAGCAAGCCCCAATTCACCCTTGTCACCAAACTTGTGGCAACCATTGGCGCAGTTCTGCTCGATCAAAACAATTCCCTTTTGGATGAGCTTTTCATCCTTCTTGTCCGCTTCCTGCTGGGTGCGGAGTTGAGCCTGGGCGGAGAGAGCCGCAACGATGGCGTCAACATCGACTGCATCCAGGTCTCCCGCTTGTTTCTTTTCCCCTTCCTTGGGCTTGGCCAGTTTGACATGTTTCTTCACCCAGCTGGCCATTCGTCCGTCACGATGGTTGGTGTTGCCGAAATAGTCGGCTCCCAGAAGCGGGCGGTTGTGGTTTTCAGCGTGATCGGCAATCGTCGCAATGGTTGGATTCTTCGCTGGCTCCGGTTTGCCCGGCACGGGAGGGGCCGCAATCTTCGCGGGATCTAAAAAGCCGCGGAGCCACTCTCGCGAGGCAAAACCGAACAGATTTGGTGCCCCACTGCCAACGGGAACAGAATCGTAAGTCACTTCCCCTTTGGCATTTCTTTCGACGATCGGAATCTCTAGTTCCTTGTTAAGCGGATCTTTCTGCGGCTTGCTGCGCGGCGCTTGCTTGAGGACAAAACTTTGGTCCGGGTTCTTCGGGTCAATATAACTGTGGCAACTGGCACAGTGCTGACCAAAGAGTTTCGGCCCGCGCAAGAATGGATCGTTACGGCTCAGTTCAATGCCGCCTCCTCGGGGAAACATGCGGCGATCGGAGAGTTCCCCTTTGCCATCCACAATCTCCCATTCGCGGCGGTTCACCAGCTCAACCATTCGCTCGGCATTCTTCTCTGCATCCTTCCTGGCTTGCTGGAATTCATAGTTATTGCCATCTTCCAACATTGCCGCCGTCGTCAGAACGCCCACGGCCGCCACGAGGAACAGCAGAAACCCGACGTTAAAGGCGTGGCCCAAGTTCCATCTGCCGATGATCGGCGCGAGCGCCAGAATCGTCATCACAATTCCGGGGATAATCAGTGCGCCGATGATCTCCTGCGTTCCGTGGAAGTACTTCAAGAGTTGGAACAAGAACAGGTAATACCATTCCGGCCGGGCGGCGGAATACGCCTCGGAAGGGTCCGCCGGTGCGCCGAGTTCCGCGCCCCGATGGGCTTCCGGGAGATTTCCACTGGCCAAGCCCGCGACGTCAAAATGCACCACGCACAGCAGCACAATGCCCAGCAGCACCAGGCAACCAACGGCATCGAGCAGAACCTGGTGCGGCCAGAAATACTGGTCCGGTCGGCCGGGAGTAATCTTGGCCATAATGCCATGCTTGCGGAATGCCGCGATATGCAGAATCAAAAAGCCGATGAGCGCGGCCGGCAGTACGCCGGTATGCATCCCAAAAAAGCGGGTCAGCGTGTGGTGGCCGTATTCGTTGCCACCGACTGCAATTTGTTGCAATTCTTTCCCAACGAAGGGGACCAGCGTCATCAAATTCGTGGCGACATTCGTGGCCCAATACCCTTTTTGATCCCACGGCAACAGATAGCCCGTGAGACCCAGCCCCATCACCAGTTGCATCAGCACGATTCCGAGCCAGTAATTCAATTCTCGTGGTGCCCGATAGGCCCCGTCGATAACCACCTGCAACAGGTGCAGCCCCATGACCACCACCATCGCCTGGGCCATGAAGTGGTGAATGCCGCGGACCAGCCAACCGCCGGTCATTTCGTGCTGGATGTAATAGACGCTTTCATACGCCGTCTGGCTGCTGGGGCTGTAGGCCATCCAGAGGAAGATGCCGGTGATGGCCTGCACGGAAAAGGCGAAGACCAGCATGCTCCCCGTGATATACCGCCAGCGGGCACCGCTGGGGATATTCTCGTACAGCGCATGCTGAATAACGTCGTAGATGCCTGTGCGGCTATCGAACCACTGGTTCAGGTTCCGCAGGACGCTCCGCATTACGGCTTCTCCTCTTTGCCCGGCTTGCCGGGATAGTAATTAATGTATTCGACCAAAACCTCGCCAGCGGCGAGCTCGACGTTGAGCGTGTCCATGTCGCGAGGGCTCGGCGATTTCTCCGAAAGCCGCTTCCCTTCCAGATCAAAGGCGCTGGTGTGGCAGGGACACTGAAAAACCTTGCGATCCGCCATGTAAGCCACAAAACAGCCGGCATGCGGACAGATTGCGTTCAGGCACTCAATCTTGTCGCCATTCCTCCGCAAGTAAACCGCTCCCACGGGCTGATTGGGTTCTCGCATCCAGGCATCGGTCAGGTCCGCAATCACGGGAACCTGCACGGGGGTGCCGTCTTCGGGCACGGCAGCGACGGAAGAGACGCGGAGACGCGGCTTGCCGGCATCGGGACCGCCGCCTTTCTTCCGTTTCAAAATCGGGTCCAGAAACATCAGCATCCCCGTCCCTACGGGGAACAGACCCACGATCACCCCCACCACCGCCGCCAAACTGGCGACCAGCACATTGCGACGGGGAGGATTCGCCGGCGAAGGCGAGTGGGGTTGGGGCGCGGGGGTGGCGTGGGGATTCAGGGTCTTCGCCATCTTGGTTGCTCCCAGGAGGGGGCCATCCAGGCCGGGATATGGTTAAAGGCGGGACGAAACCGTTCGTAGTAACTCGCTTCAGCGGGTTAATGGTGCGAACGACTTCGTTATTCTAATTATCGCATGGCGGCGCGCACAGCGTCAAGAACGCGGGGCTCCACATCGGCCAGACTGCCAGTGAGCGTCGCCCCCGCGGCCGCCTTGTGTCCGCCGCCGGAAAACTGCTCCGCCAGCTTGCTGCAATCCACGTGCGAGCGGCTGCGGAAGCTAACTTTGAAGGCATTTTTGGGAAGTTGAACAAAGATGACCGCGACCTGCGTTCCGGCAATAGCCAACAGCATGTTGATGGCGTCTTCAGTGTCGCTCGGCAGTGATCCCGTCCGGTCAAAATCCTCCAGCAGGACGTGCGTGTACGCCAAACGCCCGGCTAATTCCGCCTGGATGCGGGCCAGGATCGCCCCCCGCAGCTTCATGCGGCCCAGCGTGTCCTGCTCATACAGGGCGTTGTAAATCGCCGAGGGACTCGCGCCGGCATCAATGAGCTTCGCCGCATAGCGGTAGGTTTCGCTGGTTGCCGAGGGAAAGCGATACCAGCCTGTGTCCGTGGCAATGGCGGCAAACAGGGGAGTCGCCATTTTCTCCGTCAGCTTCACGCTTAGCTGCTCCGCCGCATCCATCACCAGCCGGCCTGTGGCCTCGGCCTTTACATTCTTGAACTCCTCCGCCCCCAGATCGTCGGAACTCATGTGATGGTCGAGGACCATCTTTTTGGCCTTCGTCGTCTTCACCACTTCCCCCATCGGCCCGAGTTGCGCCCAGGCACTCGTATCCAGAACGAGCAGGATTTCTCGATCCGCCAAGTCCGCCGGCTTGACCGTCTCGTCGATGACGTCGATCCGCTTCTCGGGGTCGATGAAGGCAATATTCGGTGGCGTCGCCTGGCCATTGACGATGCGAACATCCTTGCCCAATGCCTCCAGCACATGGGCCATTCCCAATTCGCTCCCCAGCGCATCGCAATCCGGGCGAATATGACTGGTGAGTACGAACCGCTGATGAGAGCGGATGAGTTCGGTGAAACGGGGCCAGTTGATGGTCATCAGAGGTCAGGGGTCAGGGGTCAGGGGTCAGGGGTCACGTATACATTCGCCATTCGGAATTCGTCATTCGCGGCCGTGATGTCCTTGGCAAGCTGCTGTTTCAATTCGTCCACCGTATCAAACCGCCGAATGTCCCGCAGTCGGGACAGAAAGTCAACCTCCAACGGCTGGCCGTACAGAGAGCCTGTGAAGCCAATCAGGTGGACTTCGACCTTCACGGCCTGTTCGCCAAACGTCGGATTGGGGCCGAGGTGAATGGCCGCGGGCCAGGTTTTGTCCGGCAGGATGGCTCTGCCGGCATAGACCCCCAAGCCGGGAAGCAAGGTATCAATGGCGTCCAGATTTGCCGTCGGAAAACCGATTTTTCCACCGCGACCCGCCCCATGCGTGATCATTCCCCGTATCCGATAAGGCTGGGTGAGTAGTTCCGCAGCGGATGCGACATCCCCCGCCTGGATCAACTTGCGAACGCGGCTGCTGGAGACAAAGTCGCCGGTGACCGTGAGCGGTTCGACAATATCGAGCGAGACATCGGTTTTCTGGCATAATTCCCGGAGCACCTCGATGGTTCCCGCTCGATTCCGGCCAAAATAGAAATTCGGCCCTTCCACCATGGCATTGGCTGCCAGAGAGTTCCGGACAATGCGGCTGAAAAAATCCTCGGGGGAAAGTGCCAGCAGAGCTTCGTCCGTGGGATAGGCAATCATCGCATCCACGCCAAGCTGTTCCAGCAGTTCCGCCTTGCGGTCCGTCCAGGTCAGCGGCGGTGGAGCATGTTCCGGCCGCAGCAACCGCACCGGATGGGGGTCGAACGTAAAGACAATCGCCGGGCCGCCGACCTCCTTGGCCCGCCCCCGCAGCCGTTGCACAATCCGGGCATGCCCGCGGTGCACGCCGTCGAAATTCCCAATCGCCACCGCACCACCACGGAGGGAAGCAGGAAAGTCGGTAAGGGAGCGGAGGAGCTTCACGGCAAACACCCTCCCCCGAAAGGAGGCCCGTTGAAAAACCCCCCTGGTTTTTCAGCAGCGTACCGGGGCATGGGGGCCCCATAAACGCTGAAAAACCACCCAGGTTTTTCAGCACCACTACGACACAAGCCCCCCGAAAGCATGGCCATCGAAACGGCTCGAATCTGTCCATGATTCCTGGATTGTTCCCGGATTTTCATGACAGTTCTCCTGAATACTTTAAGCGCACCTCTTGCGAACGTTCCTTAATAGTACAACCGTACAGTTGTCATCGTCAAGGGGTGGGAGACAAGATTATTCCAAATAATTGCCTCGGCGAGCGGCCAGTGTAAGCTGGCCGGTCATGTTGCACCAAGGAAAATTGACCTTCCGGCGTGCCACCTCACCGGCCAGCTTACGCTGGCCGCTCGCCATTCCGCTCGCGGAGCGAGCGGACCACGGGGTGGCTACTTCACCATCACCACCTTCTCCTCAATCGCCGCATGCCCCGACTTCCGGAACGGCCGCGGCAGCGGCTGGGCGATTCCCTTCTCATCAATGGTCCGGCAGCGGAGCGTGTATTCGCCAGGAGGAACGCCAGGGAGCAGCGCCGCCCAGTGGATCTTTGCCAGGCGCATCGGCCAGGTCTTCGGTTTGCCGCTCTCGTCGAAGCCAAGAGTCCCAGCCGGAATCTTGTCCCCTTCCAGCTTCCCCCCCCAATGCTCCGGCGGCGAAAGGATCTCGGCATCTACCCAGGGTGCAGTGGCGAAATACTTGTCATCCGCGGGCCACTCGGTGTCTTCCTTGGTCAGCCATACCTGAACCTTGGAAACGCCAGAGATGCCCACCTGCGCATACCCCGTCACCGGCAACGGCTGCCCGGCGGCAGCTCCCTCAGGCAAAGACAAAGTGGCGGCAAAGCTCTTCAGCGGGCTGTCCACGTCGTTGTTGCCGCCGATGTAAGTATCATCGGCCATCCCCTTATTGGTGAGCACGACGTGCGAGAGCCACTTGATGGACTTGAAGCCATAATGCTCCGGCACCACGATGCGGACCGGCCCGCCGCGGGTGGGGCTGAGCCATTCGCCGTTGAGCTTGTAGCAGAGGATGACCGGCGGCAGGTCGAACGGGTCCTCCAGCACGCGGCCGATGGGGAGCGAGCTTTTGAACATCTGCCCCTCGTCGTCGTTGTGATAGCCGTAGTAGAAGACGCGGCGAACGTCCTCCCGCGGCTTCGTCAGCCAGACCACCTCCCGCAGTGGCACCCCCTCCCAAATCCCCATCCCGAGCGGGCAGCCGATGTTCAGGCAGGTCATCACCTTGGCGAAGCGGACCGCATGTTTCTCCCCCAGCTTCAGCAGCGTCTCAAAATCAATCGCCGTCCCATCCGCTTTCGTGAACTGCTTCCCCAGCTTGGCCGGATTCTCCTTGTCCGAAATAACCTCCAGCTTCCAGGTCTCCCGTGTCAGCCCGACTTCCTTTCGTTTGTCATCAGGAAGCGAATGCGGCAGCGGCTTCCCCCGCGACACATCCTGAAACGCCTCCGGCGGCGTAAAGAACGGCCCGAGAGCCTCGATGGCCTTGGCAAGCTCAGGGGATTTGCTGATGGATTCGGCAGCTTGAGCAGTTAATAGCGGCGACAGTCCAATCGCTGCTGAACCAGCGACGCCTAGGCGGAGGAAGTAGCGGCGGGAGAGCGCGGCGTGGTTTTCGAG
>CAYUJE010000107.1:0-19371 GCA_964444865.1 uncultured Pirellulaceae bacterium
AGCACCTCCTGTCGGTCCTGCGGTATGCGGAGCGGAATCCGCTGCGGGCCAAACTCGTGAAGTCGGCGGCCGACTGGCCCCATAGCTCGCTGCGGCTCTGGCTGGGGGACGAGAAGCCGGCGTGGTATTCCGCCGGCCCGGTGTCGCGGGGGGCGAATTGGCTCAAGTACGTCAACCAGTCCGAGACGTCAGCAGAACTGGCGGCTTTGCGAAAGTGCGTGGCGCGGGGGAATCCCTACGGCAACGAGCGCTGGCAGCGAACGACCGTCGCCGCCCTGGGCCTGGAAAGCACCCTCCGCCCCCGCGGCCGACCCAGGAAGCAAAACAATAAGGCCTGACCCCTTTTTCTGCCCTTACCTTGGACACAAATAATTCCCTGTATTTACTCGAACAATGTAAGAAAGAAAAAAAGGGAAAGCCATGACGATGAGTAACATAGCCCCCTATTCCGTGGCCGTAATCTGCATGTTTAGTATTCATGCTATGACCTTTGGTGAGGATATGACAGAAAAAGGCTCTTTGGTTGGCAAAGTTCTTGCTAACTTCGAACCAGTTGGTCAAACTATAGAGGTGCTGGCAGACACCAATGTTCTTGGGCAGCGGATACCGGACGACTCTCTTTTGGTTAATAAGAACAATAAGGGCATAGCGAATGTCGTGATTTGGATGCGGCCGCTGGAACTCAAGGAAGATGATCCAAGACTATCTAAAGATGTCGCCAAAAAGCAATGTACTATTGAAATAGACAAGGGGCACTTTCGGCCTCATATAGCTGTTGTTAAAGCGGGTTCTACGCTATCGTTTTCCGTTAAGGATGGGCTGTCGTACATTCCCGACTTATTCCCCTTAAGGGACCAAAAGTGGATATCAGAAGTGTCGGCTACCAATATTATGAATAGAAAGTTTGTTGTGTCCGAGCCGATGCCGGTTCGCGTCGAATGCGGTCGTCATCCGGGACTCGGTTCATGGGTTATAGTGTCGGACCATGACTTTATTGCAGTAAGCGGAGAGAACGGAGCTTTTGCGCTCGAGAATATTCCCACCGGTGAATGGGAGTGGGTGCTTTGGCATGAACGCTCTGGAATAATTCAAGAGGCTGTGATCGATGGAAAAAGCGAGAAGTGGCCGAAACATGGACGAAAGGTGCGAATTGAGAATGGCAATAATAGCTTTGGCGAGGTGTTGTTGAAGCGGTACCAAATTGAGCCAAAGCAGGCTGCGAAAGAGGGCGAGAAGAAATGAGGCCCCTCGGATTGTCTGTCGATAATTGCGCGTGTTGCCTACAAGAATGGCGAGGAAACGCGCGCCGAATCAATCTTGATATTTCATTGGCACATTGGCCAGCGATATTTGTTGGATTGCACGAAGAATGTGGCTTCAAGGAGGAATGGCCCCCAAGGGAAGGACCGGAAAAGGTGCCAGGAACCTTTGTTTATGCTTTGTTCGCACTAGGTCGTCGAACGTGTAATCGTTCTCAAAATCGGCAGTCTCACCCACCGAGGCGGAAAGCCTGGTGCGGTTGCTGGCGGCATCGTGAACGGAAGTGAAATTCACGCGGGGAACTCCGGAAGTCCCATTATTGTCCACCGTCAACTGCCGGCCAATAGCATCATAGGTGTAAGACAGCCCGCAATTGATAATCTACCCTCACACCAAGCCTTGACCGCCCTTGTGCGTTGCCAGACGCGGCCTCGCGTGTCGGCTTCCTGCGACCCCCCGCCACCAGAAGCCGGCACGCGAGGCCGCGTGCGGCTACCTGACTGGGTAGCCTATTTCCAGCGTGCTCCCTATGGACTCAACGCAAATTAACATCCGTCAACTGGAATTTGACCACGGATGTCACGAATACCACGGATAAATCAAAAGCTATCCGCCTTTATCCGTGAATTCGGTGACATCCGTGGTTGCGCTAGTTTTTGCCTTTTGGTTCCGGCTTCGCCGGGCTGTGTGCTCCGTGTCCCTGTTCGGTCTTCCGCCTGAACCACCGGTGCCGAGATGATGAATGTGGCAGGTCCCCTTCCATCGCCAGCTGGACTCTGCCGGCGCGCGAGAGGGACTCGCGGCCTGGTCTTCTAGCCCCCCCGTTCAGGGACTTGACGGACAGTTGGCATATGTGTACAATTGAGTCCAGTCGGGCCGGCGAGAAACTGGCGTGATCTTTGACAAGTGAAGAGGAAGTTATGGAAGGAAGCGGGGGGAGGCTGCGCGCGAACGTGGAAGCCATTTTGGAGCGGAGTTATGGGATTGGCGAACTGAGATGGTTCCCAGGTCCTTACCCCACTTTCTAGGAGGGGGGTGATGCAAAAGTCCTCAGGAGTGATTTCGCAAAGGATGAACTAGTAGGCACTTACAGAATCGCAACCGCCGACTTTTGCATCACGAAAAAAATCCGGGTTCTCGTCCCCAGTTCTGGCGGAGACGCAATGCCGCTGGGGTCTGCCTCACCACTGACGAGGTGGAGCCTGAGACCCGAGGAAATGGTGCCTCGGGCGGAGTCGCGGAGACGCAGCGTGATTCTTGGCTGCAGCCTAAAGGTGGGACCCGAGCCGAGCGTGGCTTTTAAGATTAATCCAGTCTCCATTTTTTGTCTCCCATTTTTCTGTCACATCCGCCAGAGTGATGGTGGGTGTGACAGAAAAATGGGGGACAGAAAGATGAAGTGTCTTCCGTGGTGAAAAATGCAGATGGAGGAGCGACAACCGATGAATCACGAATCGCGTTTTTTGGGCCTTGATTCACCGACTTACGGCGACATGAATCATTGGAACATGTGTATACAAAGCCACTTGCGGAGATTCACGTCGCCCTAAGTGTTTTGAGAAAAAGAGGTCTGAATCAGTGAATAAGTGCGACTTGGAAAGGTCCTGCGAGCGACCGTAGCCTGATCCACCGCGCCGGCTCTCGACTCGACAAAGCACCGTTCCAAAGGGTGAGTTGCGAAGGCAGGTGGCGTAGGAGTTCAAACTGCGTTTCGCTATAATGACAATCAGTCCGAACCTAATCTTTACTTTGCGCCTCAACATAGTAAGGATTCATCAGCCGACCGTTTTTCAATCGCCCCATTCCCCAATTTCTCATGTCCGAAGCCGGTAAGCCCAGCCCTGTCGAAGTCATCAAGGATCAAAGCCATTTTCTGGCCGGCGACATCGGCCCGGAAATGGTGGATGCGAACGACCATTTCGGCAAATCGAGCGAGACCCTGCTCAAATTCCACGGCACTTACCAGCAAGACGATCGGGATGTGCGGGGTGGGGCAGTGGTGGAGGACGGGAAAAAAAAGAAGTCCTACATCTTCATGGTCCGGACCAAAATCCCGGGGGGCAAACTCACCAGCCGGCAGCTTTTGGATGAGCTTGACTTGTGCGACGAGGTGGGGAACACCACGCTCCGCATCACATCGCGGCAGGGACTGCAACTCCACGGCGTGCTCAAATCCAATCTCAAGCAGGTGATTCACCGCATTAACCAGACGCAGCTTTCCACGCTGGGGGCCTGCGGAGACGTGAATCGCAATGTGATGTGCTGCCCGGCACCGTATAAGAACAACGTCTACCGCCAGACGCAGGAACTGGCGGACAAACTGGCAGAGCACTTTGCTCCCAAGACCAAGTCCTATCACGAGCTATGGCTCACCGACAGCGCCACGGGCGACAAGCAACTCGTCGGGGGGGCAACCGAGGGGGATGGTTTTGATGTGGAGCCGATTTACGGCAAGTTCTACATGCCGCGAAAATTCAAAATAGCGATCGGCTACGCCTTTGATAACTGCGTGGACCTCTACGCCAACGACCTGGGGCTGATGGCCTTGACGGAAGGCGACAAAATCATCGGCTATAACGTCCTCGCCGGCGGCGGCATGGGGGTCACCCCTTCCGCGAAAAAGACCTTTCCCGCCGTTGCGAAACGGATCTGTTTTGCCACGCCGGAAAACGTGCTCGCCGTCACGGAAGCCATTTTCAAAGTCCAGCGAGACTTCGGCAATCGTGAGGACCGCAAAGTCGCTCGGCTCAAATACGTCGTCGCCAACTGGGGTGTCGAGAAATTCAAAGCCAAGGTCGAAGAATACTTCGGCGGCCCGCTCCCCGATCCGCATCCCGATGATGTCCACGGCTTTAACGACCACATGGGCTGGGACGAGCAGGGGGACGGCAACTGGTTCTACGGGCTGAATGTCGAAAACGGCCGCATCAAGGACACCGAGTCGATGCGGCTGAAAACGGCTCTGCGAGAAATCTGCAACACGCTCAGCCCTGGCATTCGCCTCACGTCGCATCAAAGCATTCTGTTCACCGACATCCGTCCGCAAGACAAGCCGACTCTGGAGAAGCTCCTCCGCGATCACGGCGTCAAACTGACGGAGGAAGTCTCCACGGTCCGCCGCTGGAGCATGGCCTGCGTTGCCTGGCCCACCTGCGGTCTCTCCATTACGGAAAGCGAACGGGCCCTCCCCGGCATTCTCGATCAGCTCGAAGCCGAACTCGCCCGCCTCGGCCTCGCCGCGGAGCAATTCACGGTCCGCATGACCGGCTGCCCTAATGGTTGCGCCCGGCCGTACAACTGCGACATCGGTCTGGTTGGCAAAGCCAAAGGAAAATACACCTTGCTGCTCGGCGGCCGGCTCCTCGGCGACCGGCTCAACTTCATTTACAAGGACATGCTGCCCGAGGAAGAAATCGTCCCCGCGCTGGTCCCGGTGCTGCTCTACTTCAAGCAAGCCCGCACCGGTGGCGAAACGCTGGGTGATTTTTGCCAACGGAAGGGAGCCGAGGACCTGCTCGCCTTTGCCGACCGGAGTGCAGCGCCCGCACCCACGTAAGGGTGTATAATGAACCGACTCGTAGGATCGCCTGAACAGGCCCTCCTGCTATTGAGACTGACATGATTAGAGCCTCAAAATTCCTCACCGCGCTCTCCGCCGCTGCGATACTCTCCGCAGCCTGTGGGGATGTTGTTTGTGGAGACGAATCGGCTCCCCCGCCAGTCAAAGCAGCACCCAAGGAAGCTCCCAAGCGTCCAGCCACTCCTGCCGAATTGGAAAAGTGGGCGAGGGACCTCGATTCCGACGAATTCCTGGCCCGCGAAGAAGCCACGCTCAATCTGGTTGCTGCCGGCACTCCTGCCATCAAATACGTCCAGCCCATCGTCTCCGTCCCCAGCTTGGAAGCTTCGACCCGTGCCATGCATGTCCTGCGGGACATTGGCCTTTCGTCCGACCTCGACACGCAGGAAGCTGTTCGCACGGCCCTGGAAGAAATCGCCAAAGAATCTACACCCGCCGGCAAACGGGCCAGCCGCACCACCGCCTGGCTGAACGAGCAGCGGAGCAGCCAGACCATCCGCAACCTGGAAGAACTCGGGGCCAAAGTTCAGCGCACCGAATACAGCGACGGCCTGCAAGAGATTGTTACCGTCGAATCGGTCCACATTGGCGAAACTTGGAAAGGGACCGAAAAAGATCTCCGGCGTCTGAAGTGGCTGGTGGATGTCCGGCAACTCGTGCTGATTGGAGACAAGATGGGGGACACGGCACTCGCCCAGGCGGCCCTGATGCCGGGTCTCAAAAGTCTGCATCTCCACCGGACTGCCGTGACGGACAAGGGAATGCAGGTTCTCGCCGGTTGCGAAGCCCTGCAGGAATTTGGGGCCTACTATTGCGGCCTGGGCGATGAGGGAGTTGCCGTTCTCGGCAAGCTCACGACTCTGTCCAGCATCAAGCTTTACGGCACCAAAGTCACTCCCGAAGCCAAGGAGCGACTGGATGTCGCGCTCAACAAACTGGCCAAAATGGATTACCGCCGGGGTGGGTTCCTCGGCATCAGTTGTGCCCCCGATTTCGACGGCCTTTGCCGCATCTCCACCGTTCACCCCGATAGCCCGGCAAACAAAGGGGGCCTGCAAACGCGAGACGTGCTGGTCCGCTTCGCGGGCAAGGAACTCAAAGATTTTGAAGGTCTTACCACCATCATCTCGGGGCATCAGGCGGGTGAAACCGTGGAAGTCGAAGTCCTCCGCGACGTGCTCGACCCCGACGAAAAACAGAAAACCCTCAAGCTAAAAGTCACGCTCGCCGAATGGGACGTTGACCTCTCCGTCAACGGCGGCCGGCTGCCGCGGCCGTAGCTGAACTCAGCACGACGCTTCTTAATCGCCCGCTGGTTGAACTCTACGCATCCAGTTCATAAGCAAATCGCAGCCAACGTTCTACTTCGCTGTCGATTTCGGCAAGGGAGCTAACGGGGATGCGGTGCGTGATCCGGTCCTTTTTCTCCCAGCCTCCCGTTTCGATCAGGCGGCCCGAGGCGGGAGTGTCTCGCAGCGCGAGGCCAAAGTCGATGCGGGTGCGGCTGGCGGGGAAAATCTGGGCAATCACGTGCCGCCGATAGATGGGAATGATGGTCTTGCAGGGGCAAACCCGCACATCCCGGCCCATGACGCGGGCAATCTCCAGCAGTCGATCGTGCAACGGCTTCAGGATGGACCTTCCGCCGGCATACATCTCTTCCACATAGCGTGCCGCTGCGGCCAAGTAGGCTTGGGGGTCGTCGTCCACCAGACTGGCGGTTGTGGGGTCGGACCGTTCGGCAATCCACCAGGCACTATTGGTTCCCAGCTTGTGCTTCTCCTTGAGCCAGATGCGGCGGGCAGCGAGATCCGTGGGGCCATTGGTCCGAACCACCTTGATCCACTCTTCGAGGTTGCGGCCCGTCTTTTGCTTGAGTTCCACGATCCAGCGCTGCATCATGGAAACGCTGGGATGAACGCTGTAAAGGCTGCGAGGTTTCGTGGCCGGCTTGAGAGGCTGGGGCGGAGCGGCGGGCTTCTTCACCACCGTAATGGTCAGAGCCTTTTTGGCGGGACCCTTGCTCGGCTTGCTGGAGGGAGCCACGGCCTTGGGGGGGGACTTCTTGGCAGCAACCGGCTTGACGGCAGCCGGCTTGGCCGCCCGTTTGGCTGGCGACTTCAGCGAAGCTGCGGGCTTTTTCTTGGTGGCAACGGCTCCCCCGGATTTCTTACTGGCCATGGTCAATCCTCGGCATGCAAAAAAGTGTGTTGGTCCGGCCGAGGTCCTTGGCCTGTCGTCGTCATTCCCCCAGTGATCCCAAACTGGCGAGCAGTTCGCTCATCTCCCCGGCGGCGTGGTCGTTCCCCTGTCGGCGGGCCTCTTCAATTCCGTCTCGCAGCCAGGTTCGGGCGTCGCTAATCCGATCCATTCGGACGAGCAACTGGGCCCCCCGAAAAAAAGCCGCAACATGGGGCGGCTTATCTTTTTGCAACCCCTGGAACAGGCCGATTGCTTCGTCAAACCGCCCTTCGTTGTCGAATTCAATCGCCAGCCCATAACGCAGAAACGTATCGGCGGGCTCCTGGGCAAGGAGGGCTTCAATCTTTTCCCGGCGGGAGGGCATGGCGTGCGAAAAGGACGGACGGGCAGGGGCTGGATTGGAGCATCACAGCCCTCACGGAAAGTGCTGCCACCCCTCGATTATACCAGTTTGTCAGGTGCTTCACCATTGGCAGGAGGGCTCATTCCGGCCAAAACCGTGTTTCCGAGGGTGGTAGTTCCTGGGGTGGCACGCCCACGGCTCTGCATGGGCGTGAAAAGACAGGCGAACGGCCTGCGTCAGCGGGCCCTTCACGCCGAATCAGCAAAAATGCCCCCAACAGCTGGCAACCATACTGGCCAGCTGACGCAGGCTGCTCGCCTCCAAAAAAAACCTGGTGAAAAAGTCCGCGAATACATCGCCGCAAACTATAAGCACGAAACAGCTTACAACGTTTGATTCACCGACTTTTGCACCACCCCCTCTTTGAAAGTGGGGTGTACCAACGCGATTCGTCCGGTTCGAAAACCTGACGCCGGAAAACTGAACAAGCGTCCTCGCACCCAGCGTGCATTCTCTCTGCCTCTTCCCAAACTTCGTTTTCACTTGTCAAAGCGCAGCCTTCGGCCGCAACCAAAGAGGAAAGGCGTTGCTGTCGTTTCGCTTTTAAGAGCGGCGCTTCCACATTCTTGCGGCCACTCACTTGACGATGCCAACCAGGATGTATACACTTGTTCCCATGGTCACCCGTTTTGCCTTGGCATGGACCGGCGCTGGTTCAGAACCTCGCGCTCGCCAGAGCACGTGCGAACCGCAATGATAGAATGCAAATCCACAGCCCGGCGACTGTGGCTGCCCAACCTTCACCCCTCCCTTTCCTCCGGGAAGAGGGAGAACACTTCGGAAGAGATTGAACATGACCAACACAACTTCGATCGGTCGACTTAGGGGGCTGGCCCTCGTTTTTGCGTCCGCCCTTTGCGGTCTTGCCTCTGCCGCGGACTTTCCCGCCGTCAGCGAACTCAAGCCGCAAGCGGGACTGCCGGACCCACTGGTGATGCTCTCGGGAGAGAAGGTCAAAAACAAGGAGCAATGGGAAACCGAGCGGCGGCCGGAACTGAAGGCCCTGTTTCAGCACTATATGTACGGCTATTTGCCTCCGAAGCCGGCGGAAGTGAAATACGAGGTGCGGCTGCTGGATGACAAGTTTTTGGAAGGCAAAGCAACCTTGTCGGAAGCGACCATTTCCTTGATTCAACCGGCCCTCAAACACAAGCTGCACGTATTGCTGGTGGAGCCAACGCAAGACAAGCCTGCGCCGGTCTTTATCGGGATGAACTTTTGCGGCAACCATGCTATTGTCGATCATCCGCAGGTGCACATTCCGGAAAGCTGGATTTATAAATCTTGCGCGGGGGTGGAGAACGACAAGGCCACCGAAAAAGGTCGTGGCGGCCAGAAGGATGTTTGGAATGTGGACCTGATTGTGGAGCGAGGTTATGCACTGGCTAGTTTCTACAGCGGGGACCTCGACCCCGACACCAAGGAATTCACCGACGGCATTGAGCCGACGTTCTGGAAGTCGAAGACTGCCGAGCCCGGCCCCGACGACGCAGCGGCGATTGCCGCCTGGGCCTGGGGTTATCATCGCATCGTCGATTTTCTGATAGCCAAGAGGGCCAAGTCGATTGATAAGAACCGCATCGCCGCCGTCGGCCATTCCCGCAACGGCAAGACGACGCTGCTGGCGGCAGCGATGGACGAGCGGATTGCCTTGGCCATTCCGCATCAAGCCGGGTGCGGCGGAACCGGGCCGAGCCGAACTAGCGATACGCGGGCCGAATCGGTGAAGCGGATTAACACGGCTTTCCCGCACTGGTTTTGCAGTGAGTTCAAAAAGTTTGGCGACCACACCGATCTGCTGCCGTTTGACCAGAATTGTCTCGTCGCCCTATGCGCTCCTCGGCCGGTGCTATTTACGAATGCGGAGGAGGATCTCTGGGCGAACCCGGATGGCCAGTTTGACGTCTTGCAGGCCGCGTCGCCGGTTTATGAGTTTCTCGGATCACCAGGTCTGGGTGCCAAAACCCGACCCGAACTGAACAAACTATTGGACAGTCGACTCGGTTACTGGATTCGGCCGGGAAAGCATCAGATGACTCGTGACGATTGGCAGGTTTTTTTGGATTTTGCGGACAAGCAGTTGCCGACGAAGTAGTAAACGACGAATGGAGGGGCTGAGACCGACGACACACGCCCCTCGGAGGGAGAGGTTTCGCGAAGAATATTGTTTGACCAGGCATACCAGTGACCTAATTACTAGCAGGGGTATTTTCGCTGCGTGTGGGTCCGCAGTGTTAGGTTCCTTCGTCGGCTCGAAAAGTGTTGTCTGGGAACACGCGAGTGGCGAAATTCCGAGAGCAAGGTCACCTATGTTCGTTGTGTTAATGGGAGTTGTCGCGTCACTCGTCACCGGCGTGCTGGGGGCTGGGATTGGCTGGCTGCTTCACAATCAGGTCAGCGGCGCACAATTAGAGATCGAACTAGCCGCTTCGAAGAATCTCAAAGAAAAAGACAAGTCCAGTCGACAGTCATCGGACGGCGGGCAAACGGCAGATTTGATGGCCCGACTGGCCGAATTGACTACGGGTGTGGCGGCTGAAGTCGGTAAGCATAGCGGCAATATTGAAGCGATTAATGCCGAATTGGCCGCGGCTAAGGATGGTGACACCAGCGCCGTAGTGGCGGCGGTTAGAAAAATCCTACAGGCCAACCAGCAGATGCAACAGGAATTGGCCCAAGCCGAGACTCGCTTGCACGACCAGCAAAAGGAACTGCTGGTTCAGACGGAAGCGGCCCGCACCGATCAATTGACAAAGATCACCAACCGCCGGGCTCTCGACGAAGAACTAAAGAAGTGCGTGTTGGACTTCCAGCGCTCCGCAAAACCCTTCTGCGTGATGGTCTTGGACGTGGATCACTTCAAGAAGTTTAACGACACGCACGGACACCTGGCGGGAGACGAAGTGCTGAAGTTCGTCGCCCAGACGATGAAATCGCAGGCACGGCCAACGGAAGTTGTCGCCCGCTACGGCGGCGAGGAATTCGTGGTGGTCTTCCGCGGAGAGACGGTCGCCGCATGCCGCGACCGCGCGGATCACCTGCGAGCCTTAATCAACCAGCATGCCATTACTTTCGAAGGCAAAGAGCTGCGCGTGGCGGCCAGCGCTGGCGTCGCCGAGATTGGGATTGGCGAGGATGACAAGGTGCTGATCCGCCGCGCGGACGAGGCGCTGTACATCTCGAAAAAGGCGGGCCGCAATTGTGCCCACTGGAACGACGGACGACAGAACTTGCCGATTACTCCCGCGCTTCTCGCCAAGGCAGCCCCCGCTCCGACCGCAACTCAATCGATGGCAGGAACGGCACCGAAAAGTCGCCGATTTGATTTGTACGATATTCAGTTTTCCGACGCGAGTTTTTCACCGAACCTCGACCGCCGGGTTGCGGAATGGAAGCGGACGGGGCATTCCTTTTCGCTGGCACTTTGTGTGATCGACCATGTCGACCAATTGCACAGTTTGCATGGCGAAGAGATGCTGCAAAAGATCATCACGGGAGCATCCAGCGTGGTCAGCAGCTGCCTGCGGGATATGGATCAGGTAGCCAGGTACGGTGACGGAGGCTTTGCAATTTCTCTTCCCACGGCGCAAGTTCAAATTGCTGCCCAAGTAGGAGAACGGATTCGTAAGGCCGTGGAGAGGCTCTATGTTCCTACCGGAATTCTGCCGCAATTCACGGTAAGCGTGGGAGTCGCTGAGATCATTGAGGGGAACGATTCCAGCCGGCTTTTCGAACGAGCCCGGAACGCTTTGGAAGCTGCCCAAGCGGAATGCGCCAACTGCACATTCCTGCATAACGGCTTGCATGTCGTGCCGGCGGGTGCCTCCACCCGCCAGGCGGCGATGGCCTAACCGAAGGGCTCACTTGACCCGCCAGGCAGTGAGTCCTTCGTTCGTAGCGATCAAGAGCGATGGGGTTCCGTCGATCTTGCCAACTGCGATTCCGGTGATGCCTTGGCCATAATAAAACGAATCGGTCAATTCGCCGTCTTCGGAAATGAAGTGAATCGAGCCGTCCGGACCCGCTATGATCCAGGTGCCATCTCGCCCCGGCAATAGCTCTCCCGAGGCAATCGGCTCAATCGGCCGTTGATGTCCGCCGGTAGGGAGAACATACTGCCACCGCCATTTGAGTGAAGCGTCGAGGCCAATAGCCACGGCCTCCCCCTTTTCGCTGCTGGCGATGGCGAGATAGCGCGACTGACTTCCTTGGCTGAAATCTGCATTGGCCAAGCGGACAATGGCAAACTTGTCGACCGCCAAGGGTGGTTGTTCCTCACCAGTTCCACTGACGCGCAGGATCGTTCCGCTCTCTCCTGTGATGAGGAGACCTGGAGCAACAACCGATTCTTTTGCTGGGTCCACGGTTACGCCGAGTACGTTCGGAAATGTGCGGCTGCGCCAGTTCGTTTGACCCTCGAGCGTAATCGCTTGAAGCCCTCCCAGGTCCACATAGCCGGCATAGACCAGGAGTTCCTTGGTGCCTGTTAGTCGTGCCAACTGGGCATCGCCGAGTTGCAGGGACTGGCCATTCGCGGGATGGGTTAGCGTTAATTCCCAGTTTTCATCGAACAGAAAGAAGGCGGGCGCGAGCGGAGCCGCCGCCAGATAGTGTCGCTCACCCGCGCTGTCTTTCGCCGACCGTAGGTAAGTGACGGCTGCTTGCGGGGGGATTGCCAATTCGTGCCGGTCGAGCAACTTTCCTGTCGCATTCACTTCGCAGACCGCGCGCCAACCGGAATACACCAAGAATTTGTCGGGCTGACCAGGTTCCGTAACCACGGTGATATTGCCGGGAGATTTAATTTCCTTATTCGTCCAGACCTCTTCCAGCTTGAGCCGTTTGGGCTCGGTCCGCTTGTGGATGATGGTCTCGGGGATCTCCGTCAACTCCGTTGGCTCCGGCCCTCCCGTCGCAAGAAGTTTGGCATACTCCGCCTTTTCGGTTTTCGCACGCTTCAGAATCTCCGCTGCGATGTCTTCCCCTTTCACGAGCCGTTCCAGAATGGCACCTAGCTGCCGCCCCAAATCTGGCCCACCACCGGCTTGCACAATTTGAATGCGACCGTCGCGGTCCAAAATGATGAGGGTAGGATGGACTTCCATCTGAAACGCGGATTCTCCAAAACGGTCCAGATCGCGGACCACGGGCATCCCCACCGACCAGGAGGACAGGAGTTTGACCAAATCATCATTTCCCAAATTTGTGGGGTCTGTGCTGACCGCAAAAAAGGCGACCTTGCCGTCTTGGCCCAACTCTTGCCTCGCACTTTCCACCTGTGCCAAAAAAGGGGTACAAGACGGAGCATTGTGAAACCAGGTCAGCACGGAGATTTTTCCAGCGAGATCCTGCGACCGCAATTTCTCTCCATCCAACTGCGTGAGAAAGAATTCACCCGCGGGCTTTCCAAAGAGGTCGCTGGGGAGTGGCTGCGGCGGCATCACCAGAGACTTCATCTTTTTCGCTCCAGCGGGGATGGCAAGCGTGAATTCCGCTGGTGAAATCGTGGGATTGAGCGTGGCGTTGTTGAGTTCGGCCGTCAAGAACAAATCTGAAACTGTCGAATCCTGCGCGAGCGAGGGAACCAGTGCGGCTGCCGGGTACTCGAGTCGGCGGAGCAGGAAGTTCTTGGTGTCAATCCAGAAGATAAAGCTGCCTCCGGGCGATGGGACCTCCACGCGATGACAGGGCTGACTCGTTATCTCGGCATCTGGCAGAAGCTTACACGCAATGTCACCGCCAAAGGCGGATGCCAGACCCTGCGACTCAAGCAGCAATTCCAGTTGAATCGGTTGACGGCGGATCTGGCTAATGAGCAGGTCGTACAGCAACGGGTCAGCGGCCAGGTCTTTCAACTTCAACTTCTGGGGCGCGGGGCGCACCAGGATTTGACCATCAATGTTGCCGGTCGCCTCGTCCTCAATCTTGCCTCTCAGTTCTTTCCCATCACAGCCGATAGTCACCTGGTAGGCCTCCACAAACAAGCGATTGGGTCGCTCAAACTTGACAGCGGCTTTCCACTTGTTTTCGAGAAGTTCGCCGTCCTGCCGGCGGCGGAGCACGATTTGACCTTCATCCGAATAGGATTTGGCTTCGCGATAGGTTCTTAGGAGTTTCCGCAGCACTTCGCCTGCGGAGGGGCTGGCATCCGGCAGGGAGGCAACTTCTTCCGGTGCAGACGCTGGCATTTCGCCAGATACGGCAACCGGTTTGCCGCCGCAACCGGTCAGCAGCATGATCGTGACCATGAAAGGCGCACAGCCAACTTGAAAAGCAGTCATTCGTCCGTGGTGCATCGATTCCTTCCTTCAGCCGGGACCAGAACTTACTTGACCATTCTGACAGTCAGCGGCCGTTTCTCAAACCGCAATTACGGCCCCCGACTGGCGGTGTTGACGGTACGAAACGTGCTCGTATCCTTGGGAGATGGACAATTCCCTGCCACTTTCGACTAAAGGCCCCCCCGATTGGCTCGACGACTATCGTGCCCTAACGGCGGGGTGCGGCTTGGCCAATGTATCCAGTCGTTCGCGCATCGCCCTCACCGGTGCCGACCGCATACAGTTTTTGAACAGCTTCTGCACGAATGACATTAAGCGTCTAGCGCCGGGCGAGGGTTGCGAGGCTTTCCTCACGAATCATCAGGGAAAAACGGTGGGGCATGTGCTGGTCAGGGTGCAGCAGGAAGATTCCATCGTTCTGGATACTTCGCCCCAGCAAGCCGCGAAAATCATTCAGCACTTTGACCGCTTTGTCATTTCGGATCGCGTGGAGTTTCAGAACCAGACGGAGTCGACTGGTGAACTGCTGGTATTTGGTAACGATGCACGTCGCGTGCTATCGGCAGTTGGCCAAGGCCGATTGCCGACGAATCTCTACCACCACGCTCTGGAGACATTTCAGGGCAAGAATGTAGTTGTGCAAAAGGTTGATTTTGGCGGGGAGGACTCGTTTCTTATCACAACAAGGCTGGAAGACCTGGATGCGATTGGTGCGTCGCTCACAGCGGCTGGTGCCGTATGGAGCGATCACGCAATCCTAGAGGCAATCCGTATCGAAGCGGGCTTTCCTGTTTTCGGATTAGACATCACGGACGATAACCTCCCCCAGGAGATTGGTCGCGATAGAATTGCCATCAGCTTCACCAAGGGTTGCTATTTGGGCCAGGAAACAGTCGCCCGCATCGACGCCTTGGGGCATGTCAATCGGTTGCTTAGAGGAGTGCGGTTTTCCTCGACAGAGATTCCTTCCGCAGGGACGGAGCTCTTCGTTGCCGACAAATCCGTCGGTAAGGTGACTTCCGTTTGTTGGTCTCCACAACTCGCCGCTCCCCTTGCATTTGCCCTGCTTCGCCGAGCCCAGTCCGCCCCTGGGACGAAGCTCAGTTCGGCAATCGGGCCCGCGGACGTTGTCGCGCTGCCGATCAAGTAAAACGGCCCACGCTAGCAGCTAGCCTCGGAAAACTCATCGCAGCTTGTCAGGTTTTCTCAACCCGCAAAGCCGTTTCTTCCGACATAACCGTTACAACCGGAACACCTACAGGGCCGGGGCTGCGCCGTAATTGAAAACGACGCGGCCGACGCCCATTCGCCAGTCGTTTCACTCCCCCCATGAAAACGAACTGCTTGCTTTGCGTGGGAGCTACTTTGCTCCTCATTTCATTCACAACAACTCCGCTGCGCGGTGAGAATTCGCGCTTCCGCGAGCGTGTAGCTGCCTGGCAATCTCCTCAAGGGACTGGCAGAACTCCGAAGAACATTCCAGCGGAAGTCCAACCAGCGGCGTGGGAGGAGAGTTCACCAACGCCAGCCCCAACGGCACATTCCAGCCACTTCGTGGACGAATCCGTTGAGGAATGGACGGAAGACGGCGGATTTGTCGGCGGCTATGGCGAAGGTTGCTGTTCCGATTGGTGCGGAAACGATTGTGGGCCGCGACTTTGGTGGTATCGCAATGAAGGCCTCCTCTTTTGGGGCAAGGGCCGTTCGCTACCGTCGCTGGTTACTACGAGTAGCACTCCGGTTCCTCCTCCAGGAACCACCGTACTTTATGGCGGACAGACGGAAACAAGCAATGCCCGCATCGGTGCCCGCATCGACTTTGGAACCTGGCTGTCATGCGATGAGTGCGTGGGGATTGGCGGCCGATTCTGGGGGCTTGCGAATGATGATTCCACGTTTTCGCTCAGTTCCACAAACCTCCCTGGCCAAACTATCGAACGACCCTTTGTTCAATCGCCAGATACCGCGAATTCGCTGGTCGTCGCGGATCCCTTTACGGGATTCGACGGCAGCATCAACATCACCACCCGCTCCGAAGTCTTTGGCGCCGACGCCTACGCGCGCATCCGCTGCTACCAAAGCTGCACTTCAAGAACTGACTTTGTAACCGGCTATCAATTTGCCCGCATCAATGAATCAATGCAAATTCACTCGGAAACCCAGAATCAAAGCCTCATCGTTAACGACAACTACAATACGTATAACGAATTCCACGGCGGAATTCTCGGAGTGCTCCACGATTACAACTACGGCTGTGTGAACCTGACGCTACTGGGGCGAGTCAGTCTTGGAAACATACACCAGACAGCAATCGCCAGGGGAGATACGAATAACCAACAAGGCGGGCTCTACGTCGAAAGCAACACCACCGTCGTGCGAGACAAGTTCTGCTCCGTTCCTGAATTGGGAGCCACTCTTGGTTATCAATTCTCACCCTGCATGCAGATTCGCGCTGGGTACTCCATTCTCTATTGGAGCAATGTCGCGCGGCCTGAAGCTCTGATTGACCAGGTCCGTGGCAACAACACCTCGATCGTCTTCCGTGATTCCAGCTTCTGGTTGCAGGGGGTCAGCGCTGGTTTAACGATTACTTTCTAAGACGCCAATTCCTTACGGCAGGGATTGGTCACCATCAATGAATGGTGCGGAAGCGGTAGCATTCTGCTGAATCGCTTCCCAGACTTCTTGGCGATGAACGGGGATTTTCGTGGGGCACATGATTCCCAGCCGCACCTTGTCGCCGAGAACTTCAACCACCTCCACGACGATGTCGTCGCCAATCACCAAGCCTTCACCCTTGGTTCGAGATAGTACAAGCATGCCAGGCTCCTGAATGTAGGAGTGGGGAGTTGCCTCCCAATGGGTGGAAGTGGAAAGCGGAACTATCACGTAGCCGGAATGGAATGTCAAGTACCTTGGCCGACGAGAGCTAGCGTTTGTTCCACCGGCTCAGGGCTGCGATTACCAGACTGACGATAATCGCCAGAAACATCGGACCGGTTAGCAGCACGATCATTCCCGGCAGCTGCATTGCTGGAGCCCCTTCTTCGGCACGCATCAAATAGTATGCCGGAGCAGAAGCCAGGCTAAAAACCGCCATTAGCACCAGCAGCATCGTCAGGGAGAACTGGATAGGCGGTCGTTTGGATACGGGAGGTTTGCCGCCGGTCACAGGCGCGATAGCGGGCTTTGCAGGATTCCTTGGGTGACGTTTCATCCCGCTGTCACTTCTCCACACATTTTCTGGCACTGGCAAGCAGCGTCTTATCGCCAAACAGCTTGTGAATTCTGTCGATCAATTGCGGCTGGGTGAGTTTCTCGCCGATGGGCAACAGCAGGTAACAAGCATTGGGTCCGCTGCCATCTAGAATCACTTGTCGGCTATTGGGAATGCTGAATCCGGAAGAACAAGGCTCGTGGCCGTGCACCAACAGCTCAGCACCAACAATCTTCGCGAAAGCTTCCGCGTTGGCGCTGCGAAAATCCCGACCCCAGACCAGGCGAAAGACACCACTGCCGTTTTTCCAATCCGCGGCGGTTAGCTGGCGAGTAAATACCGCCGCATCAAACCCATCGCAGTCGCACTTTTCCGGCAAGCTATGGCTAATGAAGATATTGCTCGCGACTCGAATGGCAATTGGGCAACTAGCAATGAACTGCATATACGCATCGCGCACTCGTTCCCCTTCGTCACCGTACATTTCTGTGATGCCGGTGCGGAACAGCAAGTTAAGCATTTTCCGCGACTTGCAAATGGGAAAATCTCCCAGTTCCGCCAATTCATGATTACTAAGCAGAAAGTGAAATCGTCCCGGAAACTCACAAGTCAATTGGGCCATGTCCTCCAGCATCAGATGCGACATGCAGCCACCATCACCGGGATACTCAGGCCCCCCGTGGCACACCTCCTGCATGACGAGATGTCGCCTGGGATTGCCGGCCAGATCGGCGACCGCGAGCAGGCGTTTTAGATTAAGTCGATTGCCATGTAAATCGGCGACCACCATCACGTCGTCGCCATGCTCCGGCGTTAACTCGATGACATTTCCCTTCCTTGCCGCGCAGCCTCGATTGACTCCTGCTGCCTCTCGGCACAGGTCAGTCATCCGCTCCGCAATCGTGGTGGCGACAGCCATAGAACTTCTCTGGTCAGCCTAACACCTTGCCCTTCGTCAGTCCATCATCGAGTTCCAAAACGGAATATCGCCACGACGGAGAACCTGACTGGAAATGTCCGACGACGAGTATCGCTGCCACTCCGCGACCACAGCGGGTCGTTGTTTGGGCACCTGGCAAAGCTGGTTTTGCCTGGGGGGCTTTGGGGCAATCTCACAATCGTCAGATTCGTTACGAACCTCATCGGCGACAGTAACATGTGGGTGCAGAATGGTCCTTTCAAGTGGTCCCTCCCCACTTTCTTTCAGGAATATATCCTAAGATTTTGAAGCACGCTTGCGCGGCACCTCACAGGTTTCGATATGAATTTCGACCAACGCAAATCGTTTCGCATTCAGATCCCGGAAGGGCGCGAGCATGCCGTGCTGGTCGTCAAGCATCGGGAAATTCAGGCACGTATCCTGGATGAATCAGCTGGCGGCTTTGCCGTGGCACTGATTGAGAACGTGGATGTCCAGCAAAATCAAGTGCACCTGCTGAAAACGACGACCGGGCTTTATCGCACCCGGGTTGCTCGCATCGAGCACTTTGCCGACGGCAAACTTCTTGGATTGGTCCGGCTTGATGACCTGACCGAGGAGGGTGAAAAGGCTCTGGGAACCGCTCCGCGTTACGAGTACTTGTTCCTACCGCAGGCCATCAATGGTTCCAGAACCGGTAACATCGCGGCATGTATCGCCCTGGCCGTTGCTGTGGGATTTGGGATTTGCGGGCTTCTTTTTTATGGCACCCAATACGTACCCGTCCAGCGAAAGCCGGAAACAAGCCAGCAATCGAAAGAATTTGCAGTTAGCATTAATGAAACTGCAGAAAGGGTTCTGCCGCCGCCTGCGAAGCCTAATGCTTTGATGAACGAAAAGTTCGCTGCGTTAGATACACAGCCGCCAGCTTCCAATGTTCATGAATCTCAAAGCAAGTTCTCCACAGAAGTATTGTATCGATTGCATCTTACCCCGGATCAGAGCCGTCACATCCGCAGGATTCTCGATCACTCGTCGAGCGACTTGGCTTACCTGGAGACCGAGATTCGCTCGATATTGACGCCGGAGCAGGCTCGGGAATGGCGAACGCTAGCCCCCTAGCTGGTGTGCGACTGGAGTTAAACTTGCCGCCAGCCTCCCGACTTACCAACGGTTGTATCGGGAATGCCGTTTTGTTCAATTTTTCCACCTATGCGGCCGATGCATTCAGGTAGGGGAAGAAGCACTAGGCACTTTCCCGGCGACCTCCCGACAAGGCTCGCCGATTTCCACCGGCCAACCCGCAGCCGGCTCGACCCATGTCTTTCAAGGAATTACCGGCCATGAAGGCTCGCCTCCTCTGCGCTCTTTTGCTATTCATTGTTTGCGCCGCCACAGGCTGTCAAACCGTCAATTTGTGCGATGGCAGTCGTCATGCCGCTAAGGGGCTAGGTCGCAATGGCGGCGGGGGAAGCGGCCTGGCCGACGGGCGTAACGCCAATTACGGCC